>JAHEJP010000045.1 GCA_024638855.1 Chloroflexota bacterium | reverse complement strand
TAACTTGAACAATTATTGGAGGAAATTCGATACATGGCTGATCAATCGAGCGGAAAGACCATCCGGTTCAAAGCTGAAATAGCCCAATTGCTAGATATCCTTGTCCATTCGCTATATAAGGAAAGAGATATCTTCCTGCGGGAGCTTGTCTCCAATGCGGCCGATGCCCTAACCCGAATGCAGTTCGAGATGCTAACAAATCAGGATGTGCTGGATGCTGACACCGAATTGGCGATAAAAATCGAGTTAAAAGAGGAAGGCGATCAAAAGGTACTGATCGTAAAAGATAGTGGCGTCGGCATGACCAGAGATGAGCTCATCCAAAATCTGGGTACTATTGCCCAATCAGGCGCACGAGAATTTATCCAGCGCCTGGAAAAGGATGAGGCGAATCCGGCCGATATCATCGGCCGATTTGGCGTTGGATTTTATTCCGCTTTTATGGTCGCCGATGAAATTCGAGTTATTTCTCGCAGCTATCGTAAACGAGCCAAAGCAGCCGCCTGGGTATCGCAAGGAGGAGAAAGCTTCCAGATAGAGGAAGCCAACAAAGAAGACAGGGGCACCGAAATACACCTTCGACTTAAGAATGAGGCCCAAGAATTTTCCGATGACTATGCACTGAGACAGATCGTCAAGAAATATTCGGATTATGTCGGTTACCCGATTTACGTGGCTGGGGAAATAGCTAATCAACAATTACCACTCTGGAAAAAGAGGCCGGCTGAGGTAGAGGATGAGGAATATAAACAATTCTATCAACAGCACACAATGGATTTTGAAGAACCCCTAGCGACTATTCATTTCGCCTCGGACGCTCCGTTACATGTTCGCGCGCTGTTGTTCATTCCCGCCAAACGGGAAAAAAGTGTCTTGAACTTGCGTAAAGAACCTGGCGTTGAACTTTTTTCCCACAATGTATTGATACAAGAGTATTGTCAGGATCTGTTACCACGCTGGCTAGATTTCATCTACGGCATCGTCGAATCGGAAGATTTACCGCTTAATGTCAGCCGGGAGTCAATCCAAAACACACGGGTAATGCGCCAGTTGGCGAAATCAATACGAAAAAGAGTATTGCGGGAACTCCGTCAAATGGCAGACGATGGTTCTGAACAGTATGCTGAGTTCTGGCAGCAATACCAGCGCCCGCTTAAAGAAGGCTTGACGGTCGAACCTGAAGACAAAGATGAGATGCTGCCACTATTCCGCTTCTACAGTTCGCGTTCAGAGGGAGCTCTGACGAGTCTAGACGCGTATATCGCCAATATGCCCAACGATCAGGAAGATATTTACTACGTATTAGGAGAGGACAAACAAACAGTGGCTTTTAGTCCTCACCTGGATCCCTTTAAAGCGCGCCAGATCGAAGTATTGTATTGGGTCGATCCCATCGATCCCTTTATCTCCCCTGTGCTGACTGAATACAAAGGTAAAAAATTCAGAAATGTTGATGATGCCGGGGTTGATATTCCAGGAGATGATAGTTCTCCGAACGATGTCGAACAAGAAGATCTGATTGGGGAAGCCGATTTTAATCTGCTTATCGGCCGTTTCGTTACAACTTTAGGGGACAGAGTATTGGAAGTGCGCCAGTCCGCAATTCTGAAAGATAGTGCCGTACGCTTGGTATCTCCCGCCGATTCACCTGATCGAGATATGCAACGTCTGTATAAATACCTCGAGCAAGAATACCAGGTTCCCAAAAAGATCCTCGAGGTTAATCGCCAACACGGCTTAATAGCAAATCTTGCGCAACTTATTAACGAAAATCCGGGTGACGAAATCATCAATCTCACTATCGAGCAATTGTATGAAAGCGCCTTGGTGATTGAGGGTTTGCATCCCAATCCAGTATTGATGATGCCCCGAATTCAAGCCATATTGGAATTAGCGGTTGAAAGCGAAATTGGGTCGCATGCTACAGAGAATAGCTAGGTCCGGCAATGTTAGGCAACTCCCGGATCCTATCCGGTGGCGAATCCGAGCATGGTCCGGCCAATTTGCTCGACATCGATTATGGATTCGTTATCTTCCAAAACCACAACAACTGCGTATTGTGGAGAATCGCCCGGGGTTAAACCTAAATACCATGTATTAGTAGCCCCTTCGGGACCAGATAAAACTGGAACAGCATATTCAGCATAACCCTGATGCCTTGGCAAGGCATCAAGAATCATATCGGCAGTGGATACCTGGATTATTCGCTGGCTAGATTCTTCCTTGTCGTTTTCTTCCCATTCCCCATGAGGACCGCGAACAGCATCCATGACATTAATTGCTTGTTTCTGCCCACCGTTGGCCAATGTTGCCCAGGCCAATAAGACCTGCAATGGACTAACCGATAGTGAATCTTGACCAATCGCTGCCATTCTTGAATCCTGTATTTCATCAACAGAAGGCTCCTCGGTTTCGATCTCAATTTCAGGTGAAGATAATAATCCAAAATCGCCGAATGTGTTGAACATACCCCCGCTGCCTAAGATATCTGCCAGTTTTAACGTCGGATTTGGACAACGGGACTGCAAGGCTCGCAGCCAAGTTGATTCCTCCTCAAGTGGTCCAACGCATTGAAGCTGACCCCCATTGACCATAACTGCATCATTCATCCCTTCAACCAGATCTTCCAACTTTATCAGGCCGGCATCCAAAGCTGAAGCAATCAGAAATGGTTGGAGCACTAATCCGGGTTGATATTGTCCTTGGGTCGCTCGGTTCAAAAGGGGTGCAGCTTCATTTTCAGTGAGTTCGTTGAATTGATCATCTAGCTGGTTAGGATCGTAATTGGGATGGCTTACCATCGCTTCAACCGCCCCTTCTGCTATATTGAGTAGGACTATCGCGCCTTGGTTCTCGTCCAATGCCTCATCAGCAGCCTGTTGAAGTTGTGCATCGATCGTCAGACGGACATCGCCGCCGATCTGGCTTTCATGAAGTGTATTGTACAACCAAAATTGCTGCCAAAAATCATCGCTATCTCCACGAAGGGTAGAATCGAGGGTGTTTTCAATCCCAGATGTGCCGTGACGAAAACTATAATAACCTGTCACATGACTGGCACTGGGAACAGGATATACACGCCTTAAGTCGTCCGGATCTCCGAGTGTTTCAGCCAGAATAACATTATTTTGGTCGAAAATTCTTCCGCGCTGAATCCTCAATTCTGTCTCGACCAATCTTGGATTATCGTCACGTTCCAGGATCTGCGGACCTCGAAGGACGGACCAATAACCCGAGGCGAGAGCCACCATGATGAATCCTGACATGATGCCAATGTGAAGATATTTTAATCGCTTGCGCACTGATACGAGGTCAGTCTTATAGGTCATGAGGGATCTTCGCCGGGCCAAGAATCGTAACAGCGCTGCATAATTAATCAATGCCCTTTGCAGACAAATTAAGCATCAGGCCAATCATCAAACAACTAATCAACAACGAACTCCCACCATAGCTCATAAAAGGTAAAGTAACGCCGGTCAAGGGTAATACCTTAGTCACGCCAGCCATGATGAGAAAAGTTTGGACGGTGAACATCACCGTTATCCCTGCAACCAGGAACAGATTGAACAACTGTTTGCTCCGGCTGGCGATTCTCAATCCCCGGAAAGCCAATATGGCGAAACAGACAAGCACGCCAAGAGCACCTACATATCCCCACTCTTCACTGATAGCGGCAAAGGCAAAATCAGAATGCACAACAGGGATATAGATGGGAAAACCCTGGCCAACACCTTGGCCACTTATTCCCCCTGAAGCGACCGCATATAGGGATTGAACAATTTGAAAACCTCGAGATGTAGCTTCAGGCCAAGGATTCAACCAGGTATCAACCCTTAGGGATACCAGATCAAAGACCAGGTATCCGGCAATTCCAGCGACTGTTAATAGGAATCCACCTCCTAAGACATATTCCCACCGGCCGGTTGCTAAATAAATCAATGCGACGAACACGGCAAAGAACAGGGTGGCAGCTCCCATATCTTGTTGCCAGACCAGCAATACGATACAAAAACCCCACATCAAGACGAGGGGGGCAAGATAAGCGAGGGTGTAGCGAATGCCAGCCCGTTTCTTCAAGATGAAAAGGCTTCCTCGCTCAGAAAAATAGCTGGCTAGAAAAATTATCAACAGCAATTTAAGCAACTCAGATGGCTGAAAGAATACATTGCCAAAAATTGGTAGTTCAAGCCATAGGGTCAAGCCTTGTCCACTAGGATTAACTCCGAACAACAAGGTAGCACCAAGCAATATCAGACCGATGAAGAGCCATGTATAACGATATTGCTTCAACCAGACCATATCTTTTGGAAATATCGAAACCAACAGTAGACTGGCTACACCGATAAGGAGCCATAACGCCTGGCGATCCAGGAAATTTGGCGCCAATCTATCGAGAAGGATCAAGCCCCATCCACTTAAAAGAGCGAAGACAGGAAATATGAATGGATCATGTGAAGGCAAAAAAATTAGTAAGAAGAAATATGCGAGAGTTGAGAGCAGCAACCATATTATGGGAGCTTTCAAATGACTGAATACGATAGCGCCTTCGAACGCAAGACTGAGCGCCACGGCATTAGTGAATATGAAAACAGCCGCCACGATCAACAAAAGTCCTTCATGCTTTTGTCGGCCTTCCACGGCCGTTATTCGCCGGAAAATGGGCTTCATATTTAGCCAGTTGTTCATGCTAACTCTGTTAATAGGCATGGTCCGTGATAGATATCTTTCTCAGGTTACAATGTATCTTCCGATGATTGGCTCCAGATCGCTCTTCACATCTTCAGGTATGGCTTCCCAGTCACCAACAAGTGCCAAAGCATCCCGCATGGCCGAATGCGCTGCAAAATCGGCTGCCCACTCTTGTTTACTACTCGCCAGCTGGCTGATCCCGGCTTTAGCGAGCACTGCGTTCGCCGATAAAGTTCGGATTACCAGATCAGCGGTTACTAACTCCTCCGCATCGTGCCAGACATCATAATCGGTCACATGAGCCATGCAGGCATAGGCAATCTCTGCTTCGGCCGCCAGGAAAGCCTCTGGACTTGTCGTCATGCCAACGATACTCATACCCCAGTTCCTGAATAAATTCGATTCACCCTTGGTGCTGAATCTCGGTCCTTCAATCGTTATGAAACACCCACCTTGGTGGACGTTTGCCCCTACCGTTGTCATTGATTTGGCCAACGCTCGGCCTAGTTCGGGAGAAAACGGAAAAGGTACGCCGACATGGGCGACCAAGCCACGCCCATAAAAAGTGACCTCCCTTTTCCCCTTAGTGAAATCTACCAATTGGTCAGGAATAACGATATCGCCAGGCTGATAATCTTCACGAAGAGAGCCACAAGCGCTTACGGCGACAATGTACCGGACGCCAAGACTTTTGAGTGCCCAAATATTGGCCCTGTACGGAACTTCAGAAGGAGACAAGCTATGACCACGGCCGTGTCGCGGTAGAAAAGCCACCTGCTGGCCATGCAGAGTACCAATCGTTATCTTTCCGGATGGCAAGCCGAAAGGGGTTGTTATCGATACATTGTCCGATACCTGCAAATCTGTCATATCATATAAACCGCTCCCACCAATCACTGCTAACTCAATATCTGACATGGCCGATTTTCTCCTATAATTCCTGTGCGCTACAAAATTCAATTTTCTCAATATATGTCATAACTGTAAGGTAAACATCAACGTCTGTTAATCCTTTGCCGTGTAGTCAGATAAAACGAATTGTTATCCTTCATATTGCCCGAGAAATTCACCTGCAACTTATTGTCTGTCTTACTGTTTCCCATCTTCGAGCTCCCTGATTTTTTTGGTGGCGATCCGCACCGTCTTTTTCAGTTCAGAATCTAAAGCGTCGACTTCGCCTTTCATTTTTGCAATTTCTAAATCACGCTCTACTAATTGGGACCTAAGCTCGGCAATCTGTTCATTTCTAGCTAGAGAAAGAGCAATCTCATCGCTGGAAGAAGCGATATCAGTGCCATCTATATCGATGAAAGCTGATAGATTGACGGCACTCACCCCACGATATTCGGCTAATGCTTTTTTAGCGCTGTCCAGATTTGCTTTGGCCCAAAGGTATCGGCTATGGAATATCTTCGCCTGGGTGATAACTCGATTTAGAAGCGCTTGACGACGCTGTAGCTCGACCTTGGCTTCCTTTAACTCTTTCCGAAGCTCCTCTACTTTTGCTCGTTCGGCCGAATCTACTTCAACATTGTTCGGAGTAAGCGCAGTCTCTTTCCGATGATCTTGATCGCTCGATACGATCGTTGGATATTTAGTAGCCTCCGATTCGAATTCCAAAATAGCTTCATTCACTCGTCGCTCAAAGGCTGCTTCGATTTCAGCCCGCGCGACTGTTGCCAAGGCTGCTTCTGCTCTGAGCTGGCCCCAGATCGCCAGCTTTTCTTCCTTAGCCTCGGATTGAACCCCTGGAACTAAATCTGCTTCTGGAAACCTGGCCAATATATCAGCCCGCATCGTCCCAAGTCCAGGATCTAGAAGATCTCCCCGGTCCAAGTCGCCAGCTCGCAGTAGGTCTATTGTTCCTTCGTCAAGAGCACTGAACCACCCATGCAGTTTTCCGCCGGGTCCTAGTTCCATTGACGCTGCCAGGACATCACCCCAGATTTGACCGCCTGTTTCGACGATGACTTCTAGACCGGTTACATTACCAAAAACAATGCCCGAAATAACGATTCGGGGTGCACTCACCTGTCCGACTACGCAGCCTTTATTTGAAACAAATATATTCTTCTCAGTCTGTATATCGCCGACGGAGTAGACCGATATTTCCAACCAATCGCGGCCGCGCTTTAAGAAAGTGCTCGCTAGGCTCCTGATTCTTCTTTCTTGCCGCTGATTCTTATCGATAGTCATAATTCCTTTGGCACCTCTAGCGCTCCCTGTTTCCTTTTGTCTCGGGCTTAAGTTTTGGTGATTTGATTATCTATGATATCAAGCAGGTATTATGCCGTGTGAAGATATTCTTAGCCAAGTGAAATGTGTACGTCAAGTCAACGCAAAGCCTATAAAGTACTCTTGTGTACCGTCCTTTTCTCTGGTAAACTGATCGCGATGTTTGGGAAGAGTCGTTTGGTCGCTCTTTTGGGTCTATGGATCATTTTGACCAGCCTGATATTGTTACCTGGGAGCAATTCTTATTCTGAGGGGTCAACATATCCCAGCCTCGGGCATTTTTTGCAGCTTGCCGGCAACTTTTCAGTTGAATTATCAGTGACACCGCAAGCTGCTGAGCCGGGTCGGCCTTTGTCCCTTCAGATAAGGCTGACGAACAACAACGCCTTCGATGTGAATCCAGAGTTAATAATTAGGATGCCCGGGCAAGCAAATATAGATTTGCTCGGATTGCCGCCCGGTACTACATTTAATGCCCAAACCAGCGAATTAAGATGGCAACCAGTTTTAATTGGTTTGGGCGCATCTGAAGAAGTAACCATTCCTTTTTATGTAAATGTCTCCGACGTAAAAATACCCGAACAAATAATTTCCGTATTGCTGCAAACGCCCGGATACCAAAATGAATATACAGCGCCTTTCTGGATTGGCGTTGAACCATCGCCGACGATCTCCTTCGATCCACCGGTGGTCGCTGTTGGCCAGCCAGTGAACTTGCTGGGAGAGGTTGCAGGACCCGGTCCGGTCAAATTCTTATGGAGCCTTGGCGACGGACGAATAATCGAAGCGGAAACTCCAGAGGTTGTTTATTCGGCTCCTGGCGAATACCAGGTACGCTTACAGGCTTCAAATCCCTTAGGTATTACTTCCGCCAGTGGAACAATAAGCGTCGTTCCCCAACCCATCGCCGACTTTACTATCCAAGATTCAACTCCTTCAGTCAACGAGCTCATATCATTCACTGACCAAAGTGGTGGTATGACACCGATCCGCTACATTTGGGATTTTGGCGACGGCACCGTTGCGTTAGAACAAAACCCACGACACGCCTACTCGATTCCCGGCATCTATCAAGTCCACTTGATGATTGAAAATACCTTTGGATCGAGCGAATCTTATGCGTCGATTTCCGTCGGTCAATCGCCAACGGCCGATGTTGTTTTAAATGAAGTGATCGATGCCGCGCAACCTCTTTTAGGCCAGGCGTTTCATGACGACTCGGTCAATGTAGTCCATTGGGATATGGGAGATGGTCATGTTTACGAAGGAGATGAAATAACGCACGTTTATTGGGCAGCCGGCGAATATCTGGTGACTGTTAACTTCTCAAACGAATTTGGCGATACTATGTTGCAGAAGATGGTTAGGGTTGGCCCTGGATCCTATTTACTATTTCTGCCGGTTATTCAAAAAGGGGGCGACACATTAGCCGCGCCAGAAATTGTTCAGACAACAGATCAACGACTCACTAGCGAAACTCAAGCGGTTCAAATTCTCCAACCAATAGAATTCGCTGGAGAAACTAGTCAAATTGATCAGCTTTTAGCTTATATCAATGAAGCCAGGAAATTGTATGGTTTGCTACCTGTTAAGCCCTTTGGCGAATTGTATGCAGCTGCCCAGACACATACCAATGACATGGCTTCTGCAGGATACACCGGACACCAGGGATCGGATGGCACTTCTCCGGCGTATCGAGTTCAGGAAGCGGGCTATCAGGGTGGGTATGGCGGAGAAGCCACTGCTTGGGGTATGCAATATCCAATCGAACCGGTCCAGTTTTGGCTATCTAGTCCTTCGCACCGCGATATAATCCTGAATCCAGAATCGACAGATATCGGGATTGGTTATACAGAAAATTATAAGTCGCCGAACGTCTGGTATTGGACCGTAGAAATGGGTTCTCTCGGCATTCCAAGAGTTCAGGCAGCGCCACCACCAGTAATCGAAGAGCTTGTTCAGCCTACGCCTACTCCGCCGCCGGTCATCCAACCATTGGGACCACCCCAGAATAGCGAATTTATCCTCCTGTCCGAATCAAATCTCATTTTTACTTGGACCTGGACAGAACCATTACAACCAGACCAACGGTTCGTCGTCTACATAGATTCTGCTGGTCGAACCTTTAGAATTGGTACGGTGGATTTCGCGCAAGATAGCGTTCAATATCAGCTGAAGATTCCCATTTCGAATGTGCCTGTGTCACCAGGTTTACAGAGTTGGCAAATTCGGCTAGAAAACACCGTACAGGAAGAAATATTGGAGGAGTCTATTCCCTGGCCAATCGTTTTCCAGGCTGCCGATGAGATTATTGATACACCAACCGCATCGCCTGAGGATGCAGGGGAAACCGATCAATTAGCCACACCGACACCCAGCTCACGCTAGTCAGCCGCTACCAACTCAAAGCGAGCCCTCAAGACATCAGTCAAGGTTGGCAACCCGATTTCCTGTAATTGATAACGAACCCTTTGGCTAGGCAGATCAATATTTATTAACCGCCCCAGGTCTACCGGGGTGGCAATGATAACCATATCGGCCGGAGTCTGGTTAATCGTGTCTTCTAAATCCTTGATCTGGCGATCTCCGTATCCCATTGCCGGTAAAACCGGTCCAGTAGCCGGATATTTACGATAAGTTTCGGCTATCGTACCTACAGCATAGGGACGAGGATCGATGATTTTTTCAGCCTCGAAATAATTCGCGGCCACTACGCCGGCGCCATAACTCATTTCGCCATGCGTCAAGGTGGGTCCATCTTCGATGACCAGGACGCGTTTTCCACGAATTGATCCTGGATCATCAACAAAAATAGGAGAGGCCGCCTTTATGAGTGCGGCCGTCGGATTAACCGACCGAATATTCGTCTGGACCTCGATGACTTTTATATGATCGGCCGTATCTACTTTGTTGATAATGACGACATCTGCCATTCGCAGGTTGGTCTCACCCGGATGATATTTCAATTCATGGCCCGGCCGGTGCGGATCGACAATGACTATGTGAAAATCTGACCCAAAGAATGGAATGTCATTATTGCCCCCATCCCAGACGATTATATCCGCTTCTTGTTCTACTTGGCTTAGTATTTCGGAGTAATCTACGCCAGCATAAATGACCGCCCCCATATCAATATATGGTTCATACTCTTCGCGCTCCTCTATCGTGCAATCTTGCTCTTGTAAGTCTGCGTAAGTGGCGAAACGTTGAACCCGTTGTTTTGCCAACTGACCGTAAGGCATGGGATGGCGAACGGCAACAACCGATTTGTAACCTATCTCCTGCAAGATGCTCACTACACGACGAGACGTCTGGCTTTTCCCACTGCCTGTGCGAACTGCGCCGATCGATACAACTGGTTTGTCAGCTGGGAGCATGGTCCGATTTGGTCCCAGAAATTTGAAGTCGACACCGGCAGCTAGAACTCTGGAGGCCAGGTGCATCACATACTCATGGGATACATCAGAGTAAGAAAACACGACCTGGGATACGCCATATTCAGCGATCAATTTCTCCAAATCAGATTCAGGCTGTATTGGTATTCCTTCTGGATAGAGGTCACCTGCCAACTCGGCTGGGTAACTTCGATCATCGATATTGGGTATCTGAGTCGCAGTAAAGGCCACTACCTCATAGCTATCGTTTCGTCTAAACACTGTATTAAAATCATGAAAATCTCGCCCAGCCGCTCCGGCAATGATAATTCTTTCCGGTTGCTTCATCGTTCCTCCATAATGATTTTGCTACATAAACTGACTATACTCGCGCCAGCCACTAATCATACCAAATGGCGATTTTTCTACCATTGACCACTTTTCTAAATTCTTCATGAATGGAACTACTGTCGTTCGATTAATCACTCTCTAGTACCATTTTTTAGGGTTTAGTAGGCAAAGACTCCTCAATATTATGGAAATTCACGTAATGTTTATCCTGTTTTTATGTCTAGGTGCTTCTATCTTATGAAAAGTTTGCTATAATGCCGATGCATTTATCTTACATAATATGAGAATTTAATCGTGCCTTTTTCTCACTATACGTAATTGGGGACTATTGTGCCCAAGAACCCAGGAGTTGCAGGGGATGGAAGATCAACTGCTTGCCTTTCTCGAATTCTTAACGAATGAAAGGAACTACTCAGCAAATACGATCGCGGCCTATCGCAATGATTTGAGCCAATTTATGGGTTGGCTAAATACTAATTTCCCGGAGATCAATCACTGGTCGAATATTTCATTTAAGGTCGTTTCAGAATACTCGGATTATTTGAAGCAACAATCATACACTGCCTCCTCTGTCGCCCGAAAGGTAGCGGCAATTAAATCATTTTTCCATTTCTTGTTAGCCCGCGGCATGATCGATTCAGATCCAACCGCTAAATTGGATTCGCCACGTGTAAAGAAGCGTTTACCCCAAACCCTAGCGGCCAATGACGTCGAGCGGTTACTTGAGGCTCCATCGCAGAAACAATCTCCCAAAAATCTTAGAGACGCTGCTCTCTTAAATGTACTGTACGCGACAGGCATGCGTGTCACAGAAGTCGTATCTTTAAAGGTTTCTGATGTTAATCTTGATGCATCAGTGATTAGTTGTCCGTACAAAGACAACCTAGTGCGCGAATTGCCCCTTGACGAACAGACGCAAACAGTAGTCGGTAACTATCTGGAAAATGGCCGCCCCCACCTCATGAAGGATAAGACTGAAACAGCTTTGTTTCTGAACCATCGAGGAAAACAACTCACCAGGCAAGGACTGTGGCTAATTATTAAGGCTTATGCTGAACAGGCTGGTCTGGGTGAGTCCGTTACGCCCCACACACTGCGGCATAGTTTTGCTGCTCACAGGCTGAATAGCGGGACAGAACTAAGGGAAGTGCAACAATTGCTTGGTCATGCTAATATATCTACAACACAGATCTACTCACAGTTGTATGAGGAGCAAGAGTAGGTATAACTATCACTTTTAGCGCTTTTCTTCTCGCCTTTTTTGATTAAAGCCCGTGGTTCCCCATATTGCCGCTGACTACCTAACAACTTCGAGCCACCAAGATAAAATTAGAAGATGGAACGTGTTTACGTCTTCCTGATTAGGAATGATGTTTGGATTTATATTATCTGTGGGCTCGGATCAATATGGTACCTGAGCGAATTTTGGCGTTCCCGGCGAATGCTCAGGAGCGCTATTTTTGGACTTGAAAAAGAAAGAGGCCAATGGCTTCAGCGAAGATCACTCATCTTCATCATATTCTTCTTCTCCATAATTAGCCTAGTTATTTACGTGAATTCCAATATAGCCCCGTCGCTCCCAGCGGAATTGCTTAAGCCCCCCACACCAACGCCAAACATTTTTTCCACGCCGCTTTCTTCGCCAACATCGGCGAATCCTGTTCAAACGCCTACTATCGCGATTGCGCCAACTGTCACGCTGCAGGATCAAGACGTACCAGCCAATGCAGCGATTACGGATGAGACTGAATCACCCGAACCGGCGATAGATGAAACGCCGACCATTATCATCGCTGGTTGTTCGGCCGATGTAAACATTGTTGAACCAGCAAATCGTTTCCCAGTTTCAGGTGAAGTTTTCTTTTACGGTTCGGCCGATGGAGATCGGTTTGAATCATTTCTATTAGAGGCGAGAGGTCCGCAGACCGGGGGTGCTTGGTTGTCTATTACGACAGAAGAAGGCAGGGAACCCGTTAATGATGGACAGCTAGGGACGGCAAACCTGAGTAATTGGTTACCCGGCCTATATACCGTGAGATTGACGGTTTTAGCCGCCGAAAGACTCGTTACAGGCCGGTGTGAAGTCGAAATCTTGCTTCAATCTTCGACGCCATAAAAACAGAGCATAGTGTTGCCATATTTCCGGCGATCCATCATTTTGAGCCGTGAAAGATCTATATCCTGGTATTCGATCGGGTCGATTTGGACGATCGCCAGTCCCCCAGGTCTCAGGAATTTTTCTGCCTCTCCATCAAGGGTTACGAGTATTTGTAGCCAGATTCCCTTATATTGCGGCGGAGCGATGTAAATGATGTCAACGGCCGATTCATGATCACGATTGAGATATCGGAAAGCATCGCGGCAGTATATCTGCCCCAATTTCTGTAGTTTGGTATGCCTTAGATTATGTTGAATCGTATTGATCGCCAGTCGAGCATTATCAACAAAGATAACCTTGGCCGCTCCCCTGCTCAATGCTTCGATTCCCACCTGCCCTGTACCGGCAAACAGATCTAGCCAGGTTGAACCAACAACTGTATCACTCAAGATGTTGAAAAGGTTTTCTTTTACCCTATCGGTGATCGGCCGGGTTGTCTCACCAGGCACTTTCTTTAATTTATGTCCACGGGCGGAACCTGATATTACCCTCACCTAGTTCTCAACTTTTTTCGGTTTCTCATTCAACCTCCAACGGTAGCGACAAGATGTAATTGTCGCCAATCATCTCGCCGCTATCATCAATTACAGGAAGTCGCCACCCGTCGCCGGCCGACCAAAGGCCAACTGACCAGCGATAACTACCAGGGGATAAACCAGCAGGAAGAAGTAATTCGTGTTCATCACGAACATATTTGTCCAATGGCCACCTTTTTGTCGGAAACTCACCGGGATTCAATTTATCAGATTGAGCGACTAGGTTGTTCTCGCTATCAAGTAAATGAGCAAATACCTGATAATTGATATCCATCTTGCTGAGCGCCTTCCAATATACGGTTAAAGCAACCTGGCTCCCCGCTTTAACAGCTCTATCTGGAGAATCGTAGCCAATTAACATCACTTGATGATCAAAATTAACGGCCGCTTGATGAGTCGCAGGAAGCGCAACATTACCTGTAGACGCTTGTCGGAGTAGTCCTTGTGGTTCGACCAGCACAGCGTTAAAAAATAATACTGCAAGAGAAACTGTCAGCAGCGCCAAAATGGTACTTGCTGGCATATGAACCTGCTTAGGCAACTCCTCAACCTCAATCGAGACCATAGGTGGGTTGCGATACCAGAACATGGCCGTGCCAATAGATAGCAGGAAGGCTGCCATGCTAATGGCGACAGACAGATTCCGGGCAGGTGTCGTGCCGAATGAAACGTCCACTGTATGGCTACCTTCAGGCAGAGGAACCATGATGAAACCATCGGGCCGGGCTAATTCGGTCCTAATAATTCTTCCATCAACCTCAACATGCCAGCCAGGAAAGTCAAAGAGCGATAACCGCAATGGAAAAGCAGTATCGCCCTCTATTTCATATCGAAAGTGCAGGGGAGATAATTGTTGACTTTCCACCCGTACGCCACTAGGCAATGTTTGGCGATTTACTCTGTCAATCGGCCGGGCATTAAGAATATCATCCTTAATACTTTTCTGGGGTCTGGGGATAATATCAACCGTGCTTGGCACAAAATCGGCTGTCGAAGTGGTACCAAGCCAGCGTCCGGCCAATTCTTCTTGCAATACCCTGGCCGCAGAGGTCGGACCAAACTCAGCCGACCAAGGAGGAACTTGGATAAGCACGAGGGAAATAAGCAAAACAACCATGATAACGGCGATAAGCAAAAACCCCCTGAATTTGGCCGGGAGACGCGCTATTAAGGCATCGCTGCCCACACCCCCTAAGATAGCCAAAACAGCCGCCAATGGTCCCAGCAGACGCCAAGGAAATTGTATGAATGGCAGGAATGGTACAAATTCCCAGACCAAGGCAGATATCGGTAACAACAAGAAAAGTAATAGACCTAATACCAAAGCAAAAAAGGCCGCCTGGTTTCTTTGCCGTACTCTGCCAAATATGACAACTAGGACACCAAACAATCCCAATAATAGTTGGGGTAACCCAGGAGCCAGGTTAAAGTTCGGTTCAGTGGCCCCCCAATCCAGTAGGGTTGGCAATGATAGGAGCTGGCCAAAATCCAAAAAATTCTTTCGAAAATCAAAATGGCTATCATCGCCTACTAGGCTCATCAGGTTAACTGCATCCTGTTCGAGGGCGACTGTTAGCCAAAAAAAGGCGGCCATGAGAACGCCTAATCCTAAGGCAAGAGGCAATCGCCATTTCAACAATCTATAATCTAGCCCTGTTTTGATCGCCAAAGGAAGCGTGTCCTCTCTAATGATTGCCTGCCATAAAACCCAACCGATGAGGATTCCCGCGAATACCATGGCCATTAGGTTATGCGATAAAACGACGGCGGCTACGGTAAAAACGGCCGCTAACCAGCTCCAGGTTGACGGAAGTCGTCTTAAGCGATCAAGAGACCAAAGAGCAACTGGGAACAACGCAAAGCTAAATGCCTCCGCAAGATCGCCTCTGGCGTGGGGATCGACATATAAAATATAGGGCGCATACACATATAACGTCGCACCGATTATGCCAGCAGCCTGGCCCCACAAGTCTCGAATGTAACCATATAACCCCACCCCTGCGCCCACTAGCCCCAGGATAAAAAGCGACTTAACCGCCTCGACGGCTCCCAAAATGGGCAAGAAATCAATTAATAAACCTAGATAATATGTCAGTGGGGCATAATAATTAAAGATTGGATAACCGTATCCGTAATAGAAGTTTGGAGCCCACCGGGGGAACAATTCACCGGCACGAATCAACCGGCTCAATTCAGCTAGTCGATAAATATGCAGCTCGGCATCAGTCGCTTGTGGTAAAGACGCGCGGCTAAGGAACGGCCATATCGCTAAAAAACATACAACAACGACTGCCAGATAACCTGGGTCGAATTGATAAATGCCGCGCCTGATTTTTTCCATGGACCAAAAATACAAAACGTGAAACGCGCTTTTTTGCGTTTCACGTCAGCATACTAAAACTCTTGATATTGCCGAGGATCACACGATTACTCAGCATCCATAGCTGATACGTCTGCATGCTTCACAGAGTTAACTCATTGCATCAGTTCCACAATTTGTTCCGGATGTTGGGCGACCTTCACACCTACCGCTTCTAAAGCCTCTATTTTCGCTTCTGCCGTGCCCGAGGCGCCCTCGACGATCGCACCCGCATGACCCATTCTCCGGCCTGGTGGAGCAGTACGCCCGGCGATAAACGCGACCACTGGTTTTGTCATCGACTGGGAAATGAAAGCTGCTGCCAATTGTTCGTCATTTCCTCCAATTTCGCCGATCATGACCACACTTTCTGTTTCTAAATCATCTTCAAACATTCTTAAAACGTCAATGAAGTTAGTGCCAATAATCGGGTCGCCACCTATTCCAATACTGGTAGATTGTCCCTTGCCACTCGATGTGAGTGCATAAATGACCTCATAAGTCAATGTACCACTACGCGAAACAATACCAACATTTCCAGGAGTAACAATTGATCCGGGAGTGATGCCAACCTTGGTTCCTCGCTTACCTTTCTGTCCGGGTTTCCCAGGTGTTATTAAACCTGGGCAATTTGGACCGACTAGGCGTACACTCTTTCGATCTAAGTACGCCTTAACCTCAATCATATCCTGAACCGGAACGCCTTCGGTAAGGCAAATAATAAGACTAATGCCAGCGTCTGCTGCCTCATACATAGAATCGGCAGCAAACCTTGCCGGGACTGAAATCATCGAGCAGTTAGCTCCCGTCGCCTGGACAGATTTGTGTGCCGTATTGAAAACAGGTACGCCATGAACCCACTGTCCTCCTTTCCCAGGCGTGATACCTCCTACGACTTGTGTGCCATAAGCAAGCATTTTTTCTGTATGAAACATGCCCTGCCTACCGGTAATTCCGTGAACAATAAGTTTGGTATTTTCATCGATTAGAATGCTCATGATTGATTCCTAATATTGGTCCTATTGAGAGGCCGCTACTGCTTTGCTGGCTGCCTCGGACAAGGTGGTTGCTGTAATCATATTGGCGTCTGAAAGTATTTGAATTCCTTCTCTGGCATTTGTACCAAGTAGTCGGACAACCATCGGCACCTCAGTATCAATTTGTCCCAACGCGCCAATAATCCCTCTAGCGACTTCGTCCCCGCGAACGATGCCACCAAAAATGTTAAAAAGTATGACCTTCACGTTTGAATCGGCGAGAATTATTTTTAATGCGGCTGCTACGCTTTCCGTGGTCGCTCCTCCGCCAATATCGAGGAAATTGGCCGGTTCTCCGCCATATAGTTTGATTACATCCATGGTTGCCATGGCCAAACCAGCGCCATTTACCATGCAGCCAATATTGCCCTCCAGCTGAATGTAGCTCAGACCATTCTGACGCGCCTCTCTCTCAGAAGACGTTTCCTCATCTACATCACGCATCTCAGCTAGCTGAGGATGGCGGAATAAAGCATTATCATCTATAGATACCTTGCCATCAACCGCCAGCAATTTCCCATCCCCGTTGATGATCAAGGGATTAATTTCTGTCAATGATGCATCAATCCCCTTGAAGGTATCATACAAATTAGATGCTATCTGGTGAAACTGGCGCCATATTTCTGGAGGCAGATCCATCCCTGAAGCGATGTACGTTGATTGGTAGGGGCGTATACCAATCATAGGATCGATATGGGTACGATAAATTTTCTCGGGTGTTTCTTCGGCAACCTGTTCGATATCCATACCCCCGGCCGATGAGGCCATGAGCATGGGTAATTGCCGGCCACGATCAATCAATATCGCGAGATAAATTTCGTCTCGAATATCAGCGGCTTGATCAACCAGCACCCTGCGAACAGTATATCCCTTAATTTTCATACCCAGAATCTGGCTAGCAGCCACTCCAGCTTCATCGGCGTCATTGGCCAACTTGATACCACCGGCCTTTCCGCGGCCGCCAGTTAACACCTGGCTTTTAACCACGACACGCCCACCTAATTCTCGGGCTATCGCTCTCGCTTGTTCTGCAGTTGATGCGACCTTGCCATCTGGTATGGGAACACCGTATTGGGCAAAAAGCCGCTTTGCCTGATATTCGTGCAAATTCACTCAGATTCTCCTTTTACATGGGTAATTGGGCCTGGCTTACCAGCCACTAAGAGGTTGAAACGCATCTGCTCTCGGTTAATAAAATTATATCATGTGGCTCGATAGAGGTAAAAGCCCATTAACTAGTACCGGAACTTTTTTATGGTATCTCCATTAAAGGTTAGATATTCTCCGAACAGGTTTGCTGTTAAGCAGGAATGTACAGGTATGACAACTATTAGGTCCCCAATATCGGTCGTTGCAAACAGTTCATGATCGGCATCGATAATCCCATGTTCTTGAGAAATCGAAGACAAAAAACTGTTGCGGTAAAGGGCAGACCACCGATGATCCTTCAGCTGGCAAATACCACCATAGTTGGGAAGACCGGTTTGATTTAAAATTGCCTCCTTGGATAGGTGAACGGCGCCACCGTAAATCACGAGCTGTTGCCTGCTAGTATGTTTCGCGATCACTGGACAGGCAACAGCCACTGCAATATCTTGTTCTTCACACGCGCCAAATTGAAGTTGCATAAGGTCAAAGAAGACGAAGTTTCCCGGCCGAATCTCGTCGACTTCGCCGAAACTATCAGCCAAGCTGCAGCCGGGAGTATCGCCAACCGAAACCAGTGGATCGAGACCCGCGTCTCTAAGCTCATCACGAACCGCCACCATGCGGCCTACTGATTCGTGATAAATATTTATGATTTGTTCCGGTGAATCACTGCAATAGGTATGTCCCGCATGTGTCAGAATTCCGGCAAATTGCATCCGACGCGATTTCGTTATTGTATTAGCCAGATCGACTATCGTGCCAAAATTCTGCCAGGCTATCCCAGTCCGATGATACCCAACGTCTATTTTAATCCATACTGTTAACTCAGAGGTCAGAGCGTTTTCCAGCGCTGCACACACACTCTTTGATTCCACCAATAGTCCTAAACGGCATTTGTCCGCCAGCCTATTTATCGTATTGACTTGTCGTAAGTTAACGGGCACGGCCACGGTGATATCGGTCCAATCATGTTCTGAGAAGTATTGGGCCATATCCAAGGAGGAAACCGTGATACTATGAATGCCCTTCTCTCGGAACCACGAGCCAACCTCAGCCGACTGATGGGTCTTGAAATGGGGTCTTAATAGAACATCATGACGATTGGCTTTTTCCAACATCTTCTCGATATTCGTTAAGGCTCTTTTTGTGTCAAGAAGTAAAGTTGGACGATGGATACTCTTGGAGAACGCATCCTCCTTATAATTGCCTGCAACATCAATCATGTCCTAACACCGGGTGGGGCTGATAAGGTTCTTCTAGCATAGACATTTGGACCATATCCAATTTGATTTCCAAAGATTTAACTGCTTCTTCAAGATGCGCTAATCGACTGACGCCAACGATAGGGGCGCTGACTGTTGGCTTATGTAGTAGCCAGGAAAGCGCTATCTGGGCAGGATTGACGCCAAGCTGATTTGCCAGGGCTACTACCCGATCGACAATTTCAAAATCATTTGGACGAAAGTACAAATCATCTGCAAATGGATCATTCTTTGCCCTTTTTGTGCTGCCACCGCCACCTCGTTGTCGGTTGCCCGCTAGAAAACCCCTGGCTAGAGGGCTCCATGGAATTAAGCCGATGCCTTCACTTAGGCAAAATGGAGACATTTCTCGTTCTTCCTCTCGGTAAACCAGATTATAGTGGTTCTGCATAGAAATGAAGCGGGTCCAATGGTGCTGATCCGCGCAACAAAGCGCCTTGGCCAATTGCCAGGCAAACATGCTAGATGCTCCCAAATAGCGTACTTTGCCTGACTTAACCA
>JAHEJP010000358.1 GCA_024638855.1 Chloroflexota bacterium | reverse complement strand
ATTCCCATAGCACCGGCCTGTGATCGAGGCTTTAAGACCCACGGGGGTTCGATTTCGCGGGTGAAATGCCGGATTTCATCATAGTTGAGAACTGAGCAGAATTCTGGAACGAGTATCCCTTTTTCTTGAGCTTGAACTCTCATGGCCAGCTTATCCCGGAAATAACGCGCGGTTGTGTCCCCCATTCCGGGAACTCGCAGATGCTCACGAAGCCCAGCGGCCGTTTCGACATCGAAGTCGTCAAGAGCGATGATTCGGTCAATCTTTCTCGAACGGGCCAAATAACTGACGGCATAGATGATATCCGGTTGTTTGCTCAAATCTGTCATCAGGAAGCGTTCGTCTATCGCCTCCCAGGGCCAATCCTCATCAGCTAGTTTTTCTTTGGTCAGGAGAACGACGTGGCAACCCTGCTGTTTGCAGGCCTCTAAAAACGCGCCTCCTTTGAAGTAACTTGCTAGACACAAAATGGTGATGGTTTGTTGTTCCGTCATTTAGAATCCCCTATTTTCATCTTAATCCGGCGTTTCGGTATTTTCAAGAGTGGGCGTCATAACATCAGTTATTATTGGGGGCGGTGTTGCTGTTCTGTATGGAACAGTAACGACAGTGACCGTTGACAATTCCCCAGCTTTTACATCCACGGGTTGGCGATAAGTTTCGCCTTGTAAGGCAACAATTACATCATACTGGCCTGGTTTCAAATCACCTATGACAAAATTTTCTGCCAAAACTTCATCTGGTCCAATCAGGTGTTGCGGATCATCTAGGTATGTCCAGGTAATCTTATTTTCCGCTTCATTGGAATTAGCAACGGCCGTCACGGTTACACCTTGCCAGGGCCTGCCTTCAGGATCTACTACTCGGCCGGCAATGATACCTCGCGTGGAAGGTGGTTCGAGCCAAAGGAGCGGGTTGCGGGTAGAACCAAACTCATTGGTACCAACCCGTACCTCGAAGTGGAGATGTGGTAATTTCGCTGCCCCGCCAACGCCAACTTCTGCTACCTTCTGCCCACGCTTTACCCTTTGTCCCGCTTCAACCTCTATTTCAAGAACATGGCCATAAACGATAAATACTGACTGCCCTCTCCACTGCCTGTCCAGTTCTATGACGACAAGGTTTCCGTACCAGTCACAACGCCAGCCATATAACTTTGTGTAGTCATCGCCAGCAACAACCACCAACCCATCGTCAACCGCTAACAAAGGCGTTCCCTCTGGTTCGGCAGCATCAATACCATTATGGATCAAGTAGCGGCCTCCCGCATCATAGCCATAAGGCAACCACTCCGTATATAGAAGTCGTCCTCCACCTGGCAATGGCTTGGCAAGCCAAAAGTGAGATTCGATCACTTGTTCAGGATTTGGCCACAAGCTCGGACTCAAGAAATTGTGGGAGTATTCAGGTTTAGCTGGCGATGGATCCGGGCAAGTTCGATCAACTGGATCAGATATCGCCAGCTCAGTCAGCGTCGCTCCGGGTACTAACTCTTCAGTGGGTGTTATAGATGGTGTTACAGTTACTGTCGGACGTTTAGTTCTCTCGATAACAGTTGGTTCATTGGTCGATACAGGTGTAGATCCAGATAACGGGGTAATGGTCGCTGATCTAAGTGGCACATTGGCAACAGGCTCCGTACCAGGGGGGCTCGGCGACATCTTTACCGTAACCGTCATTGTCGGCACGGCGGCGTCTACTACCTGGGTCACTTGCTCGACAGAATCCCCTGATGCTTGCCTACAAGCGGACAAGGCTAGCAAGAGTAAGGCCATAATAATTGTGATTACTTCAAGTTTCTTTGCCATTGGATAAATACTGCCCTGATTGTCGTATTTTCCCTGGCATGGGTCAATCGTCAAAATCGTACTTTGAGTACGTTAATAAAAGAAAGTTTTTGGCTATTGGGCGATCCGTCACTTGTAATAAATCTGATGTAATTGCCCTCTTGCCTGCGGAAATAGAAATATTGATTATCTGGCCTCAAGATCAATGGCTTTTTAAGCTGCTTTATGCGGCCAATATCGAATTGCAGAGCGTGTCCAAAGCCCATCGAATCGTCATCGGCCGAGGGTTTTTAACGAGCTCATTGATGTTAGTTGCCTAGGTTTCATTGGAAGCTGGCATCAATCTTCAGTCTGTTACTCGTCAAACCTCATTAGCACAGCCACATGATTTTCTACACTTCTTGTCCAGCAGTTGCATCAATGTCTTATCACTATGCGAATATCAATATCCTAATAGATCATCTCTATGTTTCAATGTTTTTGGGGTATTATTTAGAGGGCGTTCGTCAGATATACTGGCATACTTTTTTCGCCCTAGAATAGATTGATAAGGAGTACACGATGACTATCAAACAGAAAATGATTGAACCTTTTAATGCTCAGATCAAGAGTGAATTTTCGGCTTCTGCCCAATACATTGCAATTGCCGCTTACTTTGACGACCTGAGCTTAAAGGAATTGGCAGGTTTCTTTTACCGACAATCTGAAGAAGAACGCGAACACGCCATGAAGTTCGTTCGATTCATGCTTGAAACTGGAGCCAAACCTATCATACCTAGCATCCCCGAGCTACGTAATCAATTCGATAACCCGGCCGATGCTGTGCAATTTGCCTTGGATCAAGAGAATAAAGTTACCGATGAGATAAACAGTCTGGTCGATCTCTCAATCTCTGAAGGCGATCACGCGGCCAATAATTTCTTACAATGGTTTGTTTTTGAGCAGGTTGAGGAAGTCGATACGATGACTACCTTATTACAGACGATCAAGCTTGCCGGCAACAACTTGCTACTCGTTGAGGATTATGTTCGCCGAAATCCGCAGGACGGAGGAGAAGATCCGGCTGCGTAAACTGAGTTCTGCAACCATCCCAGAATTTACATTGGACAAAATAACAGCCAGCACCAATGTGTGTGCTGGCTGTTTCATTTAGCGGCCAACGTTAGCTGGCCGTCCTCAGTTTAGCTTTTTATTCGTCGTGGCAACCAATATGGCCAACGAACACACGGTTGTTCGATGAACTTTAGAATAGCCCTACGACTTCGCCATTCTCATCGATATCCACATTCATGAAGGCCGGTTTGCTCGGTAATCCTGGCATCGTGCGCATCTGGCCAATTAGCGGGTAAATGAACCCAGCCCCTACCGAAGCCCGAACTTCGCGTACGGGGAGCGTATAACCAGTCGGCGCATTTTTTAGCATTGGATCATGGCTGATGCTTAAATGTGTTTTGGCCATGCAGATCGGCAATCCACCAAAGTTGTTATCTTCGTAACTCTTAATCTGTCGATTTGCTAAGGCATCGTAGGCAACTTCTTCTGCCCCATAGATATTCTTCGCTATTGTCTCAATCTTCTTCTTGATTGGCCAATCGAGCGGATACAAGAATTTAAAATCAGAAGCCTTCTCACAGGCTGCGACCACAGCTTCAGCCAATTCCACTGCCCCGTCACCACCGTTGGTCCAATGGTCACTCATGGCAGCAGTTTCTGCGCCAGCCTCGATGGCCATACGCCGTACCAGGTCAACCTCAGAGTCTGTGTCTGTAGAAAAACGATTCACAGCCACTACTACTGGAATTCCAAATCGTTTGGCATTCCGAACGTGTACCTGTAGGTTCGCAGCGCCTGCCGCTAAAAGTTCGAGGTTTTCGTCTACATAGGCAGCGTCAAGTGCTTTGCCGGGCACAACCCTTGGACCGCCACCATGCATCTTCAGCGCCCGAATCGTTGCTACCAAGACGACGCAATCGGGGATCAGATTTGAGTAACGGCACTTGATGTTGAAGAACTTCTCCATGCCAATATCCGCACCAAATCCAGATTCGGTCACCACGTAATCCCCTAATCGCAGAGCAACTTTGTCGGCAACAATAGATGAGTTTCCATGGGCGATATTGGCAAATGGACCGGCATGAACAAACGCGGCTTGTCCTTCTAACGTCTGCATCAAATTCGGATGGAGGGCATCCTTCATCAAGACAGCAGCTGCACCGGCAACCCCCAAATCTTCGGCCGTAATTGGCTGTTTACTTGTGCTTTGGCCAACCACAATTCGCCCGCAACGTTCACGTAGATCCCTAAGCGCCGAGCTGTAATCGTCGCCATTTACAAGGGCAAGAATGGCCATTATTTCGCTGGCAACGGTAATATCAAAGCCCGATTGCCTGGGTGGTCCATCCCATTTGCCACCGAGGCCGAGGATAATATTACGAAGTGACCGATCATTAACATCCACGACCCGGTTCCAAGTGATATTGTATGGATCGATGTTTAATCGCTCCAAGCCAATAGCCTCTAATTGAGCGTCGCTTTGACGACTCTCATGGAACCACCTGGAGTCTATTGCCGCGGCAATGAGATTGTTCGTAGCCGTAATCGCGTGAATGTCGCCGGTCAGGTGCAGATTAAAATCCTCCATCGGCACCACCTGGCTATATCCACCTCCAGCAGCACCCCCTTTAATACCAAAGGTTGGACCCTGGCTGGGCTGACGTATACAGGCGATGGAATTGTGGCCTAAGACGCCAAGGCCTTGGACCAAACCAATACCAGTGGTTGTTTTACCTTCGCCCAGTGGGGTTGGCGTGATGGCCGTCACATCAATATACTTTCCGAGTGGTCGGTCCTCCAACTTCTTCAGAACGTCTAGGTGAACTTTTGCCTTATAGCGGCCGAATAAGATAAGGTCTTCCTCCTCTAAACCAAGCTCGGCCGCGACTTCCAAGATTGGCTTCATTTGTGCTGCCTGGGCGATATCCAGGTCAGAAGGAACAGGGAACTTTCGCTTGATTGTACTCATTGGTCCTCCCGTGGACTACAATAGCAATTGTTAAAACAGTTGATGGCACAACGCAGCAGTACCTTATGCAGCATTGTTAGCCTAGCTAATGATACGACGAAATAGCTCAAATACAATAGTGAAAAATGTCACATAATGACCAGAGGATTCTCATATCTTTTTATGATTAATTGGCAAATATGACGCACTTGATAACTAGGATAGTCCAGATTCACATGCAGAGGTCGAAAACTGATTACCTAAAATTGGTTGCCTTTATCGTACTGTTGTCGATTGCTGCTTGCTCCTCTAACAATGTGCATATGGATATACCAGCGAGAGAAGTGCCGGTTAACCATCCGACTCAGATAGTCCAGACGATGGAAACTCCAATAACACAGATGCCGGTTAATCCTCCAGAACCAACTCGCCAAGAAAAAAACCGAGCCTCTCTTATCCCAAGCCCTTCGCCTCTAGCTTCTGCTGAGGTGATCTCGATCCTTATACCAACACCAGAAGTTTCTCCGACTCCGGATGAGTATGCCGGATTGTCGATAGACGAGCTAGCAGATCGTGATTATGG
>JAHEJP010000357.1 GCA_024638855.1 Chloroflexota bacterium | reverse complement strand
GGGTTTGTTCAAACTGATGGATGACTTGAGAAGGGAAGGCCTGGGCATATCCGTATTAGGTCCATGGCGAGCAAGTCTGGACGGGCAACCGCTGCCCAAGATGGCCACACAGCGGGCCCAAGCCCTGCTTTTCTATCTGGTGATTGAGTCGGCCCTGGGTGCGCGTTCTCACAGACGCGAGCTGCTTATCGAACTGCTCTGGCCGGGTATGCCCCCATCCTCCGGCCGCAAGAACCTGCGCCAGACACTGTACTATCTGCGCCAAGCTATCCCCAATCGGGCTGCCAACGGCGATGACCTCACCTTCCTCATCTCCGACCGCTACAAGGTTGAGATCAACCCCGACTACCCCCTTTGGCTTGATCTGGCAGAGTTCTTGCAATGCTTGGACAGACCCCAAGCGGACTGGCCCGAGGCCATCACGTTATACCGGGGTGATTTTCTTTCAGATTTCTCTCTGGAAGACAGCAGTGAATTTGAAGCCTGGATCCTGGCCCGTCGCGCCTATTTCAGGCGGCGTGTGTTAGATTCCCTGTCGACGCTCACTGAAGACGCAATCCACCGTCGTGAGTATGATCGGGCGCGCGACTACGCTGAGCGCCAGCTGGACCTTGACGATCTACGCGAAGGAGCTCACAGGCAGATGATGGAGCTCCTGGCTCTGGACGGTCGCCGAGATGAAGCACTGGCCCAATACGAGACCTGCCGACGATTGCTGGAGGAAGCGCTGGGTATGGCTCCTTCGTTTCGCACCACGGTTCTGTTCCAGCGTATCCAATCGGGCGACGCCGCTTTAGACATGCCGACGGTTCCCAGTGCGCGTGGATATGAGTTGCGAGAGCAAATTGGCAAGGGGGCGTATGGCGTCGTTTACAGGGCCATTCAGTCAGGCGTTAAACGAGAGGTGGCGGTTAAAGTTATTCGCCGCCGATACGCCAACAATCCTGAATTCATCCGCCGCTTTGAAACCGAAGCACAAACAGTTGCTCACCTGGAGCACCCTTATATCGTGCCCCTCTACGATTACTGGCGAGATCCCGAAGGTGCTTACCTGGTCATGCGCTATCTACGTGGAGGCAATTTGCTCTCCGCCCTTGAAGGTGGACCATTGGACCTAGACAGAGCCCTCAAGATGCTAGAGCAGGTAGCCAAGGCGCTCTCGAATGCGCATCGCCAAGGTGTGGTCCACCGTGACATCAAGCCGGCCAATATCCTCCTGGACGAAGCCGGCAATGCGTTCTTGTCCGACTTTGGTATTGCCAAAGTTCTTGCTGAAGATAGGGCTCTCTCCGTCGAGGGGTCCCTAATCGGAACACCCGAATACATATCACCGGAACAGATCCGAAACGAACCCATTGGCCCGCCAAGCGACATCTATAGTCTAGGTGTTCTCCTGTACGAGGTTTTAACCGGAGAGAAACCATATCCTGGCATCCATGCCGCCGGCTTAATACACAAGCATTTAAATGACCCAATCCCCCTGGTTGTTGATAAGCTACCATCGCTGCCAACGCAAGTAGATGATGTTATCCAGCGAGCAACAGCGAAACGAGCGGCCGACCGCTTTGCAGATGCTTTGGAACTGGCCGAGGCTTTCCGCCTAGCCCTGCGCGGCCAAGAGCTGGATTCTGCCATCGCCGTCTTGCCCCGGGCCGACATTCCCAACCCCTATAAAGGTCTGCGTCCTTTCCAACAAGCCGACGCCGACGATTTTTTCGGCCGCCAGGCGCTGGTTCAACAGTTGCTAGCCCGTCTGGCCGAAAGCCCATTCCTGGCAATTGTAGGCCCGTCAGGCAGCGGCAAGTCCAGCGTCGTTAAGGCTGGTCTCATCCCCGCTCTACGCAGGGGCGCACTGCCAGGCTCTGAAAGATGGTTTGTAGCCGAGATGGTCCCCGGAGCTTATCCTCTTGACGAGCTTGAGAAGGCCCTTTGGCCGGTGGCTGTCGATCCGCCGCCGAGCCTAGTCGAACCTATGAGACGCGACAGCATGGGTATCTTGCGCACGGTTCGCCGCATCCTGCCTGCGGATGGGGAAACTAACCTACTGCTGGTCATTGACCAGTTCGAGGAATTGTTTACGCTGGTCGGAGACGATCGCCGCCGCGATCATTTCATTGAGGGTTTGCTGGAGGCTCTCACCGAGCCTGATAGCCCATTGCGGGTAGTTGTCACTCTCCGGGCGGACTTCTACGATCGCCCCTTACAGCAACAGGCGCTTGGCCAGATGCTAAAAGCGAATACAGAGATAGTCTTGCCGCTGTCAAAGGAAGAACTGGCGGTCGCTATCGTGCAGCCCGCTCGTCAAGCCGGCGTGCTGCTGGAGGAGGACCTGACGCCGGCCATCATCGCGGACGTTCAGAATGAACCCGGCGCTCTGCCTCTGATGCAGTATGCTCTAACCGAACTCTTCGACAGGCGGCAGGATGGCACCATGACCCTTGCAGCCTACGAAGACATCGGCGGCGTAACCGGCGCGCTTGCCCGCCGAGCCGAAGAGCTTTACTCTAGCCTGGACCCGGTTAGCCAAGACGTTGCTCGCCAACTTTTCCTGCGGTTGGTAACACTGGGAGAAGGGGTGGAAGATACCCGCAGACGCGTCCCGCGAAAAGAATTCGACAACTTGCTAATTTCGAATGATGACCAGGTGGCGGATAGCGAATCAAGGGTGTCCTATATCCTCGACGACTTTAGCCGCTATCGCCTCTTGACCTTTGACCGCGATCCGGTCACGCGCAGCCCTACGGTCGAAGTAGCCCACGAAGCGCTGCTCCGGGAGTGGCCGCGGTTGCGAGGTTGGCTGGAAGAAGGACGCGACGATATTCGTCTCCAGCGGTTATTGGCCAGCGCCGCTGCCGAGTGGCGGGGCGCCGGACAGGAAGAGGGCTATCTGCTGCATGGCGCGCGTTTAAGCTACTACGAAAGCTGGGCGACGGGTAGCGGAGTGACGCTTACGGGCGAGGAACGCGCCTTTCTAGAGGCTAGCTTATCTGCCCGGCGTGAACGAGAAGCGGCCGAGGCCGCTCAGCAGGCTCGCGAGGCGGCGTTGGAGAAGCGATCTCGGAATATCCTGCGTTATCTGGTTGGTGTGTTGGCTGTCGCGACCGTTGTGGCTGTTATTCTGGTCATTTTCGCCTTTGCCCAGCAACGAACGGCTCAACAAGAGCGGGCCGAAGCGGAACGGCAGGCCCAGCTAGCTTTCTCTCGTGAGCTGGCCGCGGCTGCGCTGAACGATTTGGACGTCGATCCCGAGCGCAGTATTTTGCTGGCGCTCGAAGGGCTATCGGCGGCGCATACCCTACAGGCAGAAAATGCTTTGCACCAGGCCGTCCAATCTTCAAGGTTGCAGCGGACGTTGTGGGGTCATGACGGGCAGGCCTATTTCGTGGCCTTTAGTCCGGATGGGACCAAATTAGCGACGACCAACGGGGATGGTACTGTCAAACTATGGGATGCCGATACAGGCCAGGAGTTGCTGACCTTGAGCGGTCACGGCGACGAAACCCTCGGCGTCACCTTCAGCCCTGACGGAGAACGACTGGCCTCGGCCAGCTATGATGGAACGGCCATCGTCTGGGACGTGCAATCAGGCGAGCAGTTATTGACACTCGCCGGTCACGAGTCAGGACTTGTAGCCATTAACTTCAGCCCGGATGGACATCATCTTGTGACCAATGGCTTGTACGATAGCCAGGTTAAAGTGTGGGACGCCAGAACGGGGGAGGAATTAAATTCGTTCCTCGCCCACGAAGCCCCGATTTGGTACGTTACCTATGACCCGGCTGGTGATCGCCTGGCTACCGCCAGCGTCGATGGGACGGCCAAAGTGTGGGACGCCGATTCCAATAGGGAACTGCTGACCCTAGGGGGACATGCTGATACCGTCAGCCGGGTGAACTTCAGCCCGGATGGAAGCCGCCTGGCGACAAGTAGTTTGAAAGCGAGGATCTGGGATGCAGCGACTGGCGTGGAACAAGTCACTTTGGATGGCCATGCCTCATTGATCCTCTGGGTCGAGTTCAGCCCCGATGGACGCCGGCTGGCCACAGTCGGCGTTGACGGGAAAGCCAAAGTGTGGGATGCCTTCTCGGGGGAGGAACTGTTTACCCTTGCCGGCCACACAGGGCCTGTCCTGGGACTGGCCTTCAGTCCCGATGGCGCGCGCCTGGCCACCGGAAGTTTTGACGGATCGGTCAGGATCTGGGATCTGGCGCCTGAACGGGAGCTGCTGACGATGGCCGATCACACTGATATTGCCTACAGCATCGACTTTAACCCTGAAGGTACCCAGCTGCTCAGCGGTAGTTACGATGGCACCGCCAGGGTGTGGGATGTTGAAGACCCATCCGCTGGCGCTTTCGGCCAGCAGTTGCTCGTGGTGGGAGAAGCGGATCAGGCAGAAGGCGTACGCGCTGTCGCCTTTAGTCCGGTCGGGTCGCAGTTCATTGTCGGCTACGCCGAAGGCATTGCCAGGGTGTATGATGCTGGGACCGGTATGTTGCTTTTCAGCCTACAGGGTCACGCGCCCGGGCAAAGTGGAGAAACCACTTTCAATGGGATTACCGGTGCCGCTTTCAGTCCTGATGGCGCGTTGATAGCCACGGCCAGTGATGACCTGACGGCAAAGATATGGGATGCCTCGACCGGTCGTGAGTTGTTCTCCCTCGAAGGTCATGATTCTGCTTTGGCCAGCAACCCGCCTTTTGATGGCGTGGTTCAGGTAGCCTTTCACCCGGTGAGCCCCCTGGTGGCCACGGCCGGAGCCGATGGAACGGTGAGAATGTGGTCTACGGAGGACGGCCGTCAGATCTTCGAGCAACTGGCCCACCCCGACAGCGTCGTCATCGATCTAGCTTTCAGCCCCGATGGCACGCGCCTGGCCACCGGGGCTTTTGACGGTACGGCCAAAATATGGCGGATCATAGAAGCGAGTAGCTCAGACGAGACAGCCTTCGCCGTGGAAGAGCTCATTACGCTCATCGGCCACACCGCCAGCGTACACGGCGTGGCCTTTACCCCCGATGGCAACAGTCTGGCGACGGCCAGCGAAGATGGCACGGTCAGAGTGTGGGATGCCAACAACGGGCAAGAGCTGATTGCCCTGACCGATCAGCCGCTTGGCCTGCATGACGTGGCCATCTCCCCGGACGGAAAGTACCTGGCCACCGCCGGCCGAGATGGTGCGGTGCGTCTCTTCGTCTTATCCACGAACGAATTGATTTCTCTGGCCCAATCTCGCGTCACCCGATCCTTGACGGATGAAGAGTGCGAGCGTTACCTTCACCTAGAATCATGTCCCCCGCCCCAGTAGCACCTATTATGCGCCAATTTTTGTCAAAACGGATGATAAAGAATGGAGATTTTCTGTGCTCCATCTGCCTGTTCATCCCCCTGCAATAA
>JAHEJP010000356.1 GCA_024638855.1 Chloroflexota bacterium | reverse complement strand
CTGTCTTGCTGTAATTCACTTTATCGGCAGTTGTTTGAAGCGCACCTATCTTCGGAGAACATCTCCGACGTACCCTACAGCCAATTATTGATTTACTGATATGGATCTCGCTGTTCTGGCATTATGGGTACCAGCAAAATACACACCTTCAATATACAAGCGTACATCTACAGGCCCAGGTTCCTGATACCCTAGCAGCGGCTTTTTTGCCTGGAAAGGTCGTGACTGGACTATCGCTCTACTCAATATAGGATTGGCGAAAGTCCAGTCACATCATTGTTTGACAAGATTCAGTTGTTTAGTCTTCTGCCTCAGCAGCTGACTCTTCACTGCGGATTGAAGTCAGGAAGCGATCAACCTCCCGGCCGGCGATTTCTTTGCTGCCAAGGCCAAACCCAAGCCCCAAGGCTAGCGCCAGGGCGACGCCAATGGCGCCAAGGGTGATGCCAAAGGCCAGGTTGATGATCTCATTGGCCACGCCAATCTCGCGCAACGACAATGCTGCTGCAAATACGATGATGGCAATTCGGGCCAATCTGGCCAATGTCAAAGCGTGATTAGCCCCAGTGCTGAGAATCACATCGTAAGCCAAGCGGGCCAGATACAGGCCAATGCCAAAAATGATCACCGCCAGGATCACTCGCCAGAAAAAGGCGGTGAAGGCCTCCAGAGTTGCCACCAGGAACACTGAGCCAAGGAGCTCAACCGCAGCGCTGGCAGCGTAGATCATGATGATGATGAACAGCAGGTAACCCAGCCACTGGGAGGGTGTCCGGGTTCCTGACCAGCTCAATCCCAGTCGTTCCGGCAAGCTGTCAAAACCGACCCCGCTCAGTAACTCCATCACCAGTGTCATCAATAGCCGGGCAACGGCGTAGGCAATGATCACGATCAAGGCTGCACCAATCAGGTTAGGAATAGCGTCGACGATGGTTGTCAGCAGCGCTGTTATGGGTACGGAAAGAGCCGTGATGTTGAGTTGCTCGAGCGCGGCAATGATGGTGACCAGCAGGATGATGACGTACAGAATCATGCCTAGCAGGTCGGAAAGGCCGCGTTCCAGTTTCAGTCCTATTCGCTCACCGAAGGCATCCGTGCCGATGGCTTTCAGCAAGTTGGTCACAATTTGGCGCACGATGCGGGCAATGAACCAGCCGACCAGGAAAATGACTCCGGCAGCCAGTAGATTGGGTATGTAGCCGAAGATTGTCTCAAAGACTTCCTGGATCGGGGCAGCGACGGAAGCAATGCCCAGTGCGGTGAGCACGGCTGGAAGAAAGAGAAGTAGGATGAACCAGAAGATGGCCGTGGCCAGCGATTCACCAATGGAGACCTGTTCACCTTCCTCGAGCGCGCCATACTTATTCAGCCGTTCGTCAAGCTTCAGCAGGTGAGCACCCTTTCGAACCAGGAGCTTAAGCGCTGTTGCCACGAGCCAGGCGATTATCAACAAAACACCGGCAGCAACTAGCCTGGGTAAGTAAACCGTTGTCAGGTTTTCTAGGAAACCCCCTAGTGGTGCGGATATGCCGGCCAACCCCAGGCGATCAAAGAAGGCTACCAGCACAAAAAGCATCAGGGCCCAGAAGATGATCTTACCAATGACATCTTCGACGTTATATGATCGAGGTTCATCGGGATCCGAAAGGGCGTCTGCCAGGCGATTGTCCAACTGGATACGCTTTAGCAGGCGGCGGATGATCCCGGCAATCAAGCGGGCCACGATGTAACCAATAACGAGAACCAACAATGCAATCAGCAGATTGAGCAAGCTCGTGCCGATCGCTCCCTCAAAAAAATTCTGAATCTGTTCCAACATCAAAAATCTCCTTTTTGTGTTATGACCAAGGGCAAGAAGACCCTTGCGTCCTCTTCGCCATTAACCGATTATGGACTTGTGAATACCTCAAAAACTTGTTGTTGTCATTAGATCTGTTCTCCTTTCCCGATATGGGTCAATTTGCCATCTCCTTTTAGTAGCCGGGAACGCGATCCCGGTTGAGTAAGGTCACGCCTGCCGACAAGGCCAGGTGAGCATACCCTTGGTCCATCACGATCATCAGGATGTTTGGTTTACTACTCGTCTTTTGTCTCCATTTCTTTTGATAATTTGATGAAGTATTGATATAGGTCCCCAAAGGGGGAATCTTGGTTCTCTTCCTTCTAGCTATGAGGGATGCTAATTGAGCCATGCTTCAAGGGCCAGACTTGAGCCACCTCGGCAGTCGTGCTCTATTCTGTACTGATTTCACTAAGCCGATTTCTCCACCAGGAACACGTCTTTCCTGCACACCAGCTTTTGCAAGACGACGACCTCAGCGCACAGGCGTCGCCATCTGTTCCAGCAAATCCGATAGCGCTGCCTGGCTGACTGTAAGGAGTCCTTCTTGAGGCCGATCGAGATCAACGATGATTATCAAGACCGCTACAAAGGCCAATGCAAAGAGCAAGATGGCCGCAAAATCACGTTTCCCATCTGCACTATTGGCCACACCCACCAGAAGAAAGCTCAGCAACGTAGCTGCAAACAACACCACGCCAAGCAATCTTGGCAAGCGAAGGTCAACGGCCGCTAATCGCAGCGAATGAACGTCGATTACCTCATTGATTGATTCGACGTACAGAGCCATAATGTCAGACTCTTTTCCCTGCCTGACGTTGTCCTCCACGATCGACCACAATTGGATATGAATCTCTTCAGAACGCGTAATGGCTGATTCAAGTTGCGTTAGATCAGACGCGGCTGCCAGCCGCACTTCGACATACTCTTGCAAGAGATTACGCGACGTGGTTAGATCGGACCCGTCAAGAAAACCGGCTCGGAGAAAGGCAGTTCCCACAGCATTGGCTTCTGTGACAACCATAGCCTTGCGGCCATTGTGCTGATTTATGACAATGCCGATCGAAAAGGCCATGAGGAAAGCCACCAAACCCAGCATGCCGCCAACAACAGTACCTGTCATGGGTGTCCCTTCTGAAGATGGATCCCGATGCTGAAGCCAGATGCCGATGCGATAACCGATCTCGGCAGCCACGAGAACCACGACCACCGTCCCCAAATAAACTGCCCAGATCGGAATATTATCAAGCAAAACCATAATTCCTTATTTCCTCCTTAGGGATGGTCTCATGATTCTCGATCAAACATCAGTAAGAATACGGCTTTTAGGTAAGATTTTTCACCGCTTATTTCTCTGCTAAGACTAGTATAACTGCGTCGGTCGACGAATTACGCCGACAGAACCTTTGGGACCTAAAGGGCGTGAAACCGAGAGAGGAACCGCCAATCAAAGATAAGGCATTTGGGGCCATTTGTCGAGTGAGACCCTGTCTAGCTCTAGACAGGTTTGGTAGCACCACAAAGAAACGTGAAACCAGGACTTGACTGATGCCAGGCCTGCACTAAGACGAATTAGCTTAATTCTGCAGTCAAGCACCTACCAGGACGTTTCTCGACTGTTCAAGCCATGAATTCCTCGAAGAAATCAACATCTACTTCATAGCTGGTTACTGGCTTCAAGCCTAACCCCAATTCTTCATGCATATCGAGTAGCTTTTCCCCGTTGACAAGCTCGATAGGCGGCACACCATCCCTTACAGCTTCTCCCTTAGCATCTTTGGTAAATGTTCCCGTGGTCAGAATAATACCCTTGTCAGCCCGTCCCATCATGGCTCCCCTAAAATCGCGTACTTGAGCAACTGAAACACTTCCTGAATAACGCTTGCATTGAAACAAGACCTGGAAACTAAGAAAAGGATTGATCGGACCGTCTTCCCTCGGAAGCAAGAGGGCTGGGAGCTGGTCACTTAGATGAAGTGCCATTCCCCATCAATGCCTCGTTTGGTTTTGCACCATCTGGAAAGACTTGACTCCTGGCCGAATTTTATGTACGGTATTTTGAGACGCGCTAATCATTGGGGAAAAGCTTGTGTTTCCGCTGACTACCAGGATCGGGCGAGGGCATGGTGTGTGATCCTCGTCATTAGCGCAAATGGAGGGGTTTCGGCAATTGGTTTGATGACCAAAGGGCTGTTAAGGGGATTTCCCTCCATCTTGATCGATAAAGCCACTGGAACATGAAGATTTCGTTTAGCATCCGGCATTTGCTCGCAGTTGGTGCGCTCATACTAGTGTTTATCTTTCTGCTGCTCCTTATAGGCGACTATACTCTTGGTTCCATCACATTCGGTCCATTTGAGTTTAAATTGACCCCACCTGCGGAAAAATCCGCGAATCGTGCAAATCCATTACCTTCTGCATGGTCAGATACAGCAGGCCTACCGCCGAATTCGGAAACCTTAATTATTGGCCATTCGGTGCGCAACCAGCCCATTGAGGCAATTAAAATTGGTAATGGGCCAAATAACATCGTTTTCGTCGGTGGCATGCATGCTGGCGCAGCTCCGGGTACCGTGGAAGTTGCTCAACAAACCGTTACGCATTTTTCACAAAATCCAGAACAGATTCCTGACCGGGTTACACTCTATGTCATCACTTCATTAAATCCAGATAGTCCGTATGCGCCAGGGGAAGTGGCCGGGCGTCTCAATGCCCAGAAGGTGGATCTAAATCGCAACTGGGATTGTCACTGGAAAAAGGACGCCCAAATCCGGGATCAAACGGTACCAGGTAGCGGCGGTGACGGGCCATTATCTGCCCCGGAGAACAGTAGTTTAGCTAACTTTCTCCAATCAGTAAAACCGGCCGCTGTGCTTTTTTGGCATGCCAGGGTGCCAGACGGCATGGTTTCGCCCGGGAATTGCGAAGGGACATCGCTAGCTTCAGCCCAACTTGCGACGCTCTATAGCGCTGCAGCGGGCTATCCAGTAACTGACTACGAAGAAGCATTTGATCTAACGCTCACTGGCGACGCGACAGATTGGTTGGATAAATCTGGGTTTCCGTCGATTTCCATCCTGCTACCAGACTACACTGATTCTGACTGGACCAACAATCTTAATGGTGTACGAGCCATATTGAACGCATATGCCAATTAGGCAAAAACGGATCGCCTGGGGATGCTTCTTGGCGATCGCCATCTGGCTGTCGTCCTGTCAAACCATACTCGAGACTGTCGCCAAACCTGCTGAAACCATGGCCGGACCCGGTAAGGTTGAGATCGGTATGGCCACACCCACCCTAGTTCCGCAATTACAGGGAGCTGCATCTGATGGAGATCCATATACAAGCGCTAGCACTATCGACGATGGATCGTTGCCAAAGATTGGCAGCACTTTACCCAAACCGAAAATCGTTGGTTACTCTTTCAATGGTAGTCCCATTGTGGACTATCAGTTGGGGAATGGCCAGAACAAAGTTGTGCTCGTAGGTGGGATCCACGGGGGCTATGAATGGAACACTATACTATTAGTTTATTCACTGCTGGATCATTATCTGT
>JAHEJP010000355.1 GCA_024638855.1 Chloroflexota bacterium | reverse complement strand
CTAAAATCAGCTAAGGTCCGGGACATGCCACGCAAGACGCTGATTTCAGCGCCTTCGACGTCTATTTTAATCACATTGGGGGGCGAGATCTCTAACCGGCCGATGAGGGTGTCGATGGTGATGACCTCTACGCTGATTACCTTCTTTAAATCAGGTGGCGGCGTGTTCACTGTGGCCAGGGCTGATCCGCCGGAGTAACGGGCCAGAAGCAATTCTCCACTACCATCTTCATCAGAGACCGCCTTGCGTAAAACGGTGACCTGCCGAAAGTCGTTCAAGGAGGCGTTGTAATCCACACTCCGCGCATTTTCGGGGACAGGTTCAAAAGCGTATACCCGGCCGGCTGGACCCACCAGGTTGGCGCCAATGATGGTGAAGAAGCCGACGTTAGCTCCGATATCGTAAAAAACGTCGCCGTGCGATAAATGTTGGGCCAACAGTTTTTGTACAGGTAGTTCATTGGTGCCCAGCGCATAGGCTGGGTTGGAGGCCGCGGCATTAAATCTTAAACCGGCGGCTACTCCGGTCGTTATCCTGACGTTACGGTTTTGGGCCCAGCGGCTGACTAGCCGCCTGGTCATCCGGTTCCAGCGCAGCCGGCGAATTAAACTTGTGGGCAATGATTTTGATAAATTCGTAGTGGTCATGATGTCATTCTTTTGCCAGGAAATTTTCGAAAGTGCTGCCGCTGTCATTGCCCCATTCCCAATTAGCCACCAGACCGACCCGACGGATGGCCAGTGATTCACAATCGGGGTAAACATCTGTCAGCGCCCGGTATAACACCGGTTCCCCGTCGACCAGAACCAGGTAGTTCAGGCCATCGAAGACAATTCGAAGGGTGTAAGATGTGCCCCAAAGAATGCGCCCGCCGACATTGGTCCAGACGGCGTCGAATAGGTCCTCGTAACCCTGCAAGTAGAAGAAGGAGGATATGGAAGCCCCTTCATAAACATCATCTAACCAGGTGTTGACGATGATGTAATTATCAGCATCTTGCCAGAAAATGAGCCCGCTACGGCCCATCTCAAGTTGTCCGCGGCCGGAGCCTGGAGGTGTAATATCAACTTGAATGTCGGCGAAATCTGGTCTGGGCCAGTCGATGGTATAGGCGGTGCGGTTTGGATTCGGCGTTGTGGCATTACCACGTACCCGGACGGCGCCATCACCGGTCAGTTCGAAGATGCCTTTGCCAAGAGCCTTGCGCCAGGTGCCATCACCGGATGTGACAGGCCGGTCGGCTAAGTCTCCGGCGACGTCCGCGAAATCGTCAGCAGCCACGACCCGGCTTCCCTTTGGAAACCAGGGATCTTCGAAATCGAAGGCGGTCGGCATGGGTATGGTGCGGGGATGGGCTTCGTAAGAGTGGAAAAGGTAATTGCCCCGCACATCCTTTGCGCATAAACCTATCCCTGTGGCTTCTCCCAGCCGCCGGTCCGACAACATCTTGTCGAACAGCAACTCGCCGTTCAGGTAGAGTCCAAGCATTTGGCCATCATCCAATATTTGAATCGAATACATGCTGCTGGCCTGCAGTAGACGCCCAGCATCTAAGGCGATTTGATGCCACTCGCCATTTTGTTTGAGCATCAGCCGGCACCCGTCGCCGCTCAATTGTAAAGACCAATAATTGGCCAGGTCTTGTTGACGCCATATTAGACCGGCCTGGGCGGTGACATCCGTGCCGGACTTGAGCAGAATATGGATGAGCCCGGTGTTTTGACCGGGATCCAATAGGGCGAAGCTACCATCACAGGTCGCGCGAGCGCCGCCGGTCGTTCGTCGGAACCCACCTTCGAATGTGCCCCAGGTGCCGCCTATCTCCGCGGCCGTACCCGCTAAGGGGCTATTGCCTGCCAGGCGATCGGCCGCATGGGCAGTGCCATACCAGTTGTCGAAAGCTTGAAGCTGCTTGACCTGGACGGAATAGACGCGCGTATCAACTCGAAAACCAATTTGACCCAGGACACTCTGGTAGAGGGCCGCGTAAACTGATTCGTCATCCTCAATGGGATCGATTGCCAGGGGCCGCAAGGTGGGATAGGGGGGCAGGCTCTGGACGCCAGGCAATGAACCGGCATAGTAGGCCGCGCCCCGCTTTCGCAGAACAACCAGGTATACCAGGGGGATATTTTGTAACCCTTTGATGATCGGCGGCAGTTTCTGGCTTGACCGGGTCCATAATTCACCATTTTCGGCCCCTGTAGCGTGGACGATGAAACTATTGCCTTCATTCAAAGGATTGACTGGCTTTTCATCGCCGAACCAGCCAATGGCCAGGTTTTCGTTTATGGTCGGACCATCATCGTTCTTGTGACGCCGTTCGATGTCGAACCAACGACGAAGCTGTCTGGTCTGGGTGCGCTTATCACCCTTCAATAAAAAACTGGCAAAACGCCGGTGGACGTCATCGGCGCCGCTGCCGCGCAACCAACGGAGAATCCGCTTAGGCAGGCCCGTCATCAAATGCCCGGTTTGGGAGGTGTTGTGGCCGTTCAATATATGGACGCCGAAAGCAAGGCCATTCGCCCGCCGGTAGGGACCATAGGCGATGCCGGCCCGGCCCCAACCGGGTTGCATGGGCGGCCGGATTCGCAGCGCCCCATGATCGATGCTGATGACACCCTCGACGTCGGCGCCGCGCCGAAGGAAACCTTCGGGGCTATGAGATCCGACGACCTGCCCACCTGGCCGGTCGTCCTCGAAACGGTCGACCAGGTAATAGGTAGGTTTTTCGTCGGGTATAGCTTCTGACGTTCTCATAAAGTTGGCTTAGTGGTCCAACCTAGGATTAAGGCTGGCTGTTGGAAAAAGCATCATTCCGCCATAAGTGAAGGCGTTTAAAATCGTCCCAGGCAATGCTGACGACGTCCAAATCGCCGTCGTCATCTAAATCCACTGAACGAGCGCCCAGATGACTCTCCTGGCCAGCAGCGATCACTCGTTCGACCAGGACCCCGTCGCCATCATTGAGCCAGATGGCCAAACGCAACGGACCGCGGTGTTCGGCTAGGATGACGTCGGTATCGCCGTCCTGGTCTATATCGGCCACATCCAGGCTATTGGTGGTAGCCTGGGAGACGATCAGGTGTCGCCGCCAGTTACCTGAGGTCGGATCGGTCGGCTGTTCCCACCAGTAGGTTTCGGCATCGCTGTCCGTGCCGTTCTCTTCGGTGACGATGATATCCAGGCGACCGTCCTGGTTCAGGTCGGCCACTTCGGTGCGGTCGGGAAAGAGCGCCTCTTCGAAGGAGCCAATGTGGAGGGCTTGCCAGCCATCACTGCCGTCGCCGGGGTTTTGATACCATTCCACCCGTTTCGAATCGCCGGTGGTGCCGGCAATATCCAGGTCGCCATCGCCGTCGACATCGCCTAAGGCGAAGCCTTCATCCGAAGGATTCGGGTTCATATGCACCCTGGGCCAGTTGCCGGCCGAGGGATCGACCGGGACGCGAAAGTAGTAAATCCCCGCACCGCTGGAAAATATAACCTCATCTGGGCCGCCGTCTTCGACATCCGCCACTCGGTATCCCTGGGCGCCAAGGGCGTGGCTGGCGCGATCGACCGCGCCGATGTTGACTTGGTTCCAGTTGGCAGCCGTTGGGTCGGTGGGTTCCAGCCAGTACAAGGCGATATCGCCTTCATCTTTTTGGGCGATGATGTCGGTAAGTTCATCGCCGTCGACGTTCAGAACCAGGCTGGCCTGCATGCCTTCCGGCAGTTTATGCTGAGTCCAAACGCCCATCAGATCGCCACCTGGATTTGAGTACCAGAAACGACCGGAGACGATATCTTTTTGACCATCGCTATCTACATCGCCAAAAGCCAGGCCGAAGGTCTGTTCGTGCTCGGCGCTCACCTGATGGTAAGAAAAGCGATCGACGGGCCCGGCCGAATCCAGTTGGTTTTCCCAGAGGCGGGCCGGTGGATTACCGGTCCAATTAGCGCCATAAATGTCGAAATCACCGTCGTTGCCGATGTCGGCGACAACCCCGTTGTGCAGGCCGCCCACGTCAACTAACTGTTTCTGCCAGTTAACGCCGTCTCCACCGAGATTGAACAGGATCATGATTTCCTGTCCAGGTGAGGTGTGCATCTGGCCCAGAACCACGTCCGTATCGCCGTCCAAATCCATATCGGCTGCCTGAAGCGTGTGGGCTCTATCCAATGACTTCACAATAGTCTGCCCGTTCCAGGAACCGGTTGGATCGCCCTCAACCGGGGACCACCAATTAACGTCGGCTCGACCTTCTGAACTGGAGAAGAGGATGTCATTCTGACCGTCTTGATCGAGATCGACGACCAGGGCCTTAAAATTCTCGTCGGCCGGACCGACTTCGTATTGGGTCCACTCTGCGGCTGAGCGGGCCAGATCGCCACCGGGATTTTGTAGCCAGACGCCGCGCAAAACTAAATCTTCGTATCCGTCACTATCTACGTCGCCGCTGGCCATGCCTTCCAAACCTAGCTGGACGTTTTCCAGGCTACTCTTTTGCCAGGTATCGCTTCCAGTCTGGAAGAAGATCATGACCGCTTGGGCGACCCGAGTAGCTACATCGGTTGAGCCATCGCCGTCGTAATCGGCCAGGGCCACATCTTTGCCCCAACCGTCGATGCTGCCGATCGTGTGGCGTGACCACTGGCTGCCTTCGGCCGGATCGCCGTCCAGGCCGGGGTTCTCGAACCAAAGCAAGTTTTCGCCGCTGTTGCCATCTGGTACGGCGATATCCAGATCGCCATCGCCATCAATATCGCCAATAGCGCCATCGGTGGTGAATTCATAACCGGCCACGGCAATGACGCTCTTTTGCCAATCGGGGTAGCGATACCAACTCAATGGTTCGTGAGGTTGCATGCCACCCAGAACCAGGTCTGGGAACCCGTCGCCGTCGATATCGCCAACCAGCTTAATGTCGCCGGCCATATTGTCTATTTCGGCGCGCTCAAAAGGAACCGTTGTCGTCGAGGTCTCCGGGGTTCCAGACACGAGATCTTGGAGTGGACCGGTGTCGATCCCCAGGCCAAACAATTGATAACCGATGAAGGCCACCGGTATCAGGGCCAAGCAGGCCAAGCATAAGAGTACGATGGCAACGACGATGATTACCACCCACTTATTTTCCTTCATTTTTGTTCGTCAATTGGAATAAGCCGTAGGGCCACAGTCATTACCAGGTCAACAACTTCGGCTTACTCAGTTTTCGGCGACCGTCGAATTGGTAATGGCGAAACAGTTCGTAATCCTGGAAGAAACAGGCCAGGAATTCGCCCTTAGAGACATCGCCGAGGGTCAACCAACGCGGGTCGGACCCTAGCTGGGTCATCTGCGATTGGTGTTGCTCCAATGCTTCCTGTTTTCGCTGGAGCACGTCGCCGACGAAAACGGCATAGTTAAAATCCCACAATAAGCGTA
>JAHEJP010000354.1 GCA_024638855.1 Chloroflexota bacterium | reverse complement strand
GCCCTGGAGCAAGCCGGCTCTGATCCAGCGTCGACGGTACAATCTGAGGAAGCCGTCAACCTGGGGCCACCGGCAACGGTTGGACCTCCGGCGACAGCGACCTCCCAACCTACAGCAACGGTTGAGGTGGTCGATTTGAGGGTGGCGGCCGACTTCGGCGATACACGCAACCCCCTTACAGGAGAGGAAGTCGCCGATGCCGCCAATCTTAATCGAAGGCCTTTGGCCATTAAGATTTCGAATGCACCTCCCAAATGGGTCCGGCCACAATCTGGCCTAAATGATGCCGATTTGGTGTTTGAACATATCACTGAAGCGGGTATCACTCGTTTCACCATCATCGTTTACGGCAAGACGCCACCCAATATTGGACCGATTCGGAGCGCGCGCCTCATTGACCTCGAGCTTCCGGCGATGTACGATGCGGCGTTGGCCTATTCTGGCTCTTCCGACGGCGTGAGACAAAAATTACTCGCCTCAGACTTCCGACCACGCATCATTTTTGCCTATGAACCTGGCTACTATCGAACCGGCGAAGACAAGCCGACAGAGCACACATTCTATGGAACACCGGAAACATTTTGGGAATTATTGGCCAGTAAAGGCCTCAATGAGCGGCCAAATTTCAACACAAACATGGCTTTTAGCAGTACGCCTCCACCGGGTGGCGCGTCAGCCACGGAGGCCATCATCGATTATGACTGGACTCTAATCAACTGGCGTTACGATCTTGAGTCGGGTCGCTATCTGCGCTGGACCGATGGTGAAGAGCATCTCGACGGGAACACCGGAGAACAAGTCAGCGCTGCTAACGTGGTGGTTATACTATCCAATCACATCGAAGACCCAAATATTTGCGAACAAGTTATCAACGGCGTTTGCACGGCATTATCAGTCCAGCCGCAGATCTGGGGGACAGGGCCGGCTATAATTTTCCGAGATGGCCAACGTTTTGACGGCAATTGGCAACGAAACAATCGTTACGATATGTTCACCTTTACAGGTGCCAATGGACAACAGCTCCCGCTCCAAGTTGGCAACACCTGGTTCCAGGTTATCCCGATCTGGTATGACAATCCGGTCTCAGTCGCACCTTGATTCAATGTCACCTGGTGACGTCTGAAGTTTCATCAGTGGCTCAAATCATCATTGTATACAGCCCTGAACCACCAGAAGTTCAGCGTTCAGGATGGAACCACTGGCCGCGCCGCGCAGCGTATTGTGAGTAATGGACAGGTAACGCAGGTCGAGGACATCACAATCCCGGACCTTTCCTACCGACCAGGCCAGGCCATCTTCAGAATCACGATCCAATTTGGGTTGGGGCCGGTCATTTTCATGACGGTAGATGAGCGGCCGATTTGGGCTGGTGGGCAATTGGACACAAATGGCCGGCGGTTGCCAACTCTCCAGAGCCTCGATAGCTTCTGCTGGGCTGGCTTTACGGCTTAGTTTCACGGATACACTCGCCAGGTGGCCATCAATTACTGGCACCCGATTCGCCTGGGCGCTCAAACGAATATCGGCCAGTCGGATGGTTCCGGTTTCAACCGAACCCAATAATTTTTTGGGTTCAGCTTCCAATTTCTCATCCTCTCCGCCGATGTAGGGGATCACATTATCCAATATCGCCAGCGAGGGTACGCCCGGATAACCAGCGCCAGAAATAGCCTGCATGGTCGTCATGATCGCCGCTTCCAGGCCAAACGCATCCTGGAAAACCTTCATAGGTAAAACGGCGCTGGTGGTCGAGCAATTTGGGCTGGCCACGATAAAACCGGACCAGTTCCGTTTAGCTTGTTGTGTGGCAATGACCTGTGTATGGTCAGGATTGATTTCAGGAATAAGCAGAGGTACATGCTCGGCCATACGGTAAGCCGAAGCATTCGTTATCACGGCATAACCTGCTTCAGCGAAAACAGGTTCCATCTCCCTTGCCTTCTTGGTGGGCAGGGCCGAAAACAGCACCTGAACATCAAGGTCTGGTTGGGTATCCTGCACGATCAAGCCAGCTACCGATGGTGGTGGATCACCAGGAATAACCCATTTGACGCCTTCGCCGTATGGGCGACCAACCGTTCGCTCAGAACCGGTGACAGCAACAACTTCAAACCAGGGATGATCCGCCAGAAGCTGTACAAATCGCTGGCCGACTGCACCTGTAGCAGCTAAGACACCAACAGCTATTCTCTTCTTCATAATAACCTCCAAGCACGAATAGGGGCGGATTATAGCTCGAGGATTTACTGAGACAAATTGCCTGTTAACCCTTAAAACTGGGCACCGTATCTTATGATGGCAATTTTCTTAAAATGGGCGCCGTTGTCCACGCAATACCTCGATGACGTCGGGCACCCAATCGGCGATCTCTGCTGCTAATAGACCCCCCGTTACTCCAGGCAATTCGGCCGCTGCACCGTGAAGATAACCACCAAGCACCGCCGCTTCAAAGGCTGCTAAGCCCTGACCGAGCAAGGAAACAATGACCCCCGCCAGAACGTCTCCACTGCCTGCAGTGGCCAAGACTGGGTTGGCAAAAGGCAAGAGTGCCGAGCGACCATCTGGAGCAGCGATAACAGTGTAAGCTCCCTTTAACAGCAAAACACAGCGCCACTCGGCTGCTTTTTCTTGGGCCAATGTCACCCGATCCAGGCTCTTCATTTCCGCCAGTGAAATCCCCATGAGACGGGCCATCTCACCGGGGTGGGGCGTCAGGACAGATTGATCGGGCAAAAGAGCTGGCCAATCAGGAAGTTCAGCCAAAATATTGAGACCATCAGCGTCGACGACCGTCGGTGGCAGATTATGGCCATCTGGAGAAAGTAACCGCTTAATGAAAGCGCTGGCCCGGTGGAGACCAGGCCCTACCAGTAAAGCCTGGTAAGTAGCCATATCTTCCAAAAGCTGTTGCGCACTTTGAGCGCCCAATTCATTTTCATCTGCGATCAACGGATAGGTTGCCTCCGGAAGTTGGACTGCTAATGACGGCCGGATCGCCGCCGGAACCGCTAAAGCTACCAGGCCGGCGCCAGCCCGATAAGCGGCGCGACCGGCCAAGGCCGCCGCCCCCCAATAGCGCGCTGATCCGGCGGCGATGAGCACCCAACCAAAAGAACCCTTATGACCGTCTTTCCGTCGATCGGGTAGCAACGCGCTTGCCATCCCTGCAGTCGCCAGTTCCAACTTCACATCGGCCACCTCAGGTAAATCCTGGCTGATGTCGATATCGGCAACGACGATCTCACCACAGGCGGCTGCACCGGGAAAAATGAAATGGCCACGCTTTGGACCGGCGAAAGTAACCGACAAATCGGCGATTGGGGCCAATTCGTCTATCTGACCCGTATCGCAATTTAAGCCGGAGGGGCAATCGACGGCTACGATGAAAGGGTAGGGGCGGCTAGTGGTCTGGCTGCTCGCTACTTCTAGGTCCTGATCGCTCAAAAAAGGGAAAGGCTCTTGGGCGTTCAACTCATCGGAAACCTCGGCGATGCTCACCAACCTTGACTGGCTTTTTTTCCTGACAAATCCGGCTTGCTCCTCGAGAGCAGCTTTCATCTGTTGCATCAACTTGGCCAACTCTCCCCCAATCGGCCGGGAAACGCCGGTTCCTAGCAGTGCATCGATAAGAACATCCGTAATCCTGAGCCGGTTGCGTAATACCCGGTATCTTTGATCGTAGCCGGCAACGATAGTGGGCAAATTTAGTTCCTGAACCTTGGCGAAATTGATATCACTCGCCGGTTCGCGATCTCGGAACAAATAAAATGTGACATCAGCGCCGGCTTCGGCCAGATAGCGACCGGCCACAAGCCCATCGCCACCATTATTACCGGGACCGACCAGTATCGTGATCTTACTACCGACTACCGGGAATCGCTTTTTGAGAGCTTCGGCTACCGCCCAACCCGCTTTTTCCATCATTTCATCATAGGAATTGCCGGCCGCGTCCGAAGCCTTCTCGGCAGCGACCATCTCGGCTACGCTAAAAACTTTTATCATCGACTGATCCTTAAGCTAATCACAATTAAGCTCTTGTTGCTGGCCTAATGGCTTCCATTGTATTGCTTGTAGACCGATACGGGCAATCAAAGATCCGCTTGACGTGATGGATTGTTCTGCTCCAAAGAATTCTATTGCCATGGTTATAGCAATTATGCTAAAGTTTATCACTAGCTAGACGCTTATTTAAGGAGGGTCCAACATGTCTACATCTACAACGACAGATCATTCCGATCTTGAACTCACGCCCTGGTGGTTGGTGCTTATCGAAGGCATAGCCTTGATCATTCTTGGCCTTCTCCTACTGGCCAATCCACGGCAAACAAGCGTGATCGTCGTTCAGGTTTTAGGTCTTTACTGGCTACTTGCCGGCATACTCTCAATCGTCAAAATCTTCATTGATAGCTCGAGCTGGGGTTGGAAATTGTTCACCGGTATTGTCGGGATTATCGCCGGTTTCCTGGTCCTGCAACATCCATTATGGAGCACCCTAATTGTCGGCAATGCGCTGATCATCTTGATCGGTATCTTTGGGATCGTCATCGGTGCGATCAACCTTTATCATGCTTTCAAAGGGGCAGGTTGGGGAACTGGAATTCTCGGCGTGATCAGCATCCTCTTGGGTATTGTCCTTCTGGCAAATGTCTGGCTGTTCCGCTTTTCATTGCCTTGGGTGATCGGCCTATTGTCCCTTTTCGGTGGAATCGCCGCCGTCGTAGGCGCATTCCGCTTGAAATCAGAGGAGGGTGCATTCGAAGCTAGCCGGTCAATCGCTCCACCCTCAGAAAAACCTGTCAATGAAGTTGCGACAAAATCAGCCGAAGAAGTTGAAGCAGTGGCCGATGAGGTCGCACCCGAAACAGTCGCTCCTGAAGAAGTGATGGCGGCTCCAGCGACTGCGGCCGCGGTCGCTGGAGCGGTGGTTGCCGAAGAGGTAATCAAGACTAAAGAGGCTTCGTCCGAGGAGCCCGCGCCAACCGAAATGCTGGAATCCAAAGAGCCAGATGAAACCCCTGAAAAGCCAGCCGTTACCGGTCAAGCTGCACTGACTCATGACCTATCCTACATTGAAGGTGTAGGGACCATATATGCTGAATCCCTCATGGAAGCGGGGATCGATTCACCTCAAACGCTGTTAGAAAAAGGCGCGACACCAAAGGGCCGGGCTGAGTTAGCCGAAAAAACCGGGATAAGTGGCAAATTGATTTTGACCTGGGTCAATGAGGCCGACCTATATCGTATTAAGGGAGTCGGCGCCCAGTATGCCGACCTGCTTGAAGCGGCCGGCGTCGATACGGTCCCTGAATTAGCCCGGCGTAATCCTGCCAACCTCCACAAAAAACTGACTGAGGTTAACGAGGAGAAAAACCTGGTACGCCATGTTCCCGCCCAATCGCAAGTCGAGGAATGGGTTGAACAGGCCAAAAC
>JAHEJP010000353.1 GCA_024638855.1 Chloroflexota bacterium | reverse complement strand
TGAGAGTCGGCCGGCCGTGAGGGCAAGTATGGGGGTTTTCGCACGCTTCCAATTGGAGAACCATGGCTTCCATTTCTTGATAACTCAGGGTTTGGCCCGCTTTCACCGCCGCTGACTTGCACACCCTGAGGATGATGCGGGCCTCAACTTTGCTCTGTAGCGGTTTTTCATCGCGTTCCAAATCTTCAACCACATCCAGCAATGCCCGGGCCGGATCCAGCTTGGTCAGCATCGCCGGGATGCTACGCACCATGAAGGTATTTGGGCCAAAAGAATCCAAATGCATACCCAGGCGTTCGAGCAAATCAAGATGATCGCCCAACAGGGTCGATTGTGCCAGCGACAATTGAACGACGACGCCATTCATCAGTCCTTGGGAGGCCATGCCCTGGTCTTCTCCATTTTTTTGCCAGGAACGCATGAATTTTTCATAGAGTATCCTTTCATGGGCAGCATGTTGGTCGATCAGGTAAAGACCTTCCGGCCCTTCAGTGATAATGTAGGCTGTCCCCACTTGGCCAATGACTCGCATAATAGGCAGCCGGTCGCCGCCAAGTTTACTTCTGGGTGGATCAGCGGTGATACCGTCCTCTGCTGGATCAACAGCTCTTGCTGTCCAATCCAGGCCCAAACCACTTTGAGTAGCATTTGCTTCCCGGCGCGTAAAAACTTGAGAACTGCTGGCAGTCGGCCATCCAGGGCTTTGAAAGGATGCGAAGTGACGGGCATGGGGGATGGGGCTATCGGCGATAAGGGTTTCGCGTACCGCGCGTTGGATGGCTCCAAAGACTGCATTGGCCCGTCGAAAACGCACTTCAGTTTTGGCCGGGTGAACATTCACATCGACAGTCTCGGCCGGAAGCCGGACGAAAATCACTGCCAAGGGGTAACGGCCGGTGGGCAACAGCGTATGGTAAGCTTGGATGACCGCATAAGTTAACTGATTGTCACGGATCCAACGACCATTGACGAATAAAGAGATGTGCTTGCGGTTGGCCCAATTCAAGCTGGGTGGGCTGACGTAACCATTCACCAAAATAGAACGCGATTTCGCTGTGCTATTGGGAACCGCTTCATCTGCCGACAGGTCCGTTTCGTCAGACTGCTGGTCGTCGCCAATGGCCAATAACTGCTTCGCCGTATCAGGGCCATAAATCGCGCTTAACACTTCTCTCAGTTGGCCACTGCCATTGCTCTGGAAGGTGATGCGATTATCATGGGTTAGCCGGAAACGAACCTCGGGATAGGCTAGGGCATAACGGGTAACGTACTCGTCGATCACGCGTTTTTCAGTGGTAATGGATTTGAGGAATTTCAAGCGGGCGGGCACATTGTAAAAAAGGTTGGAAACAGCGATGACCAATCCCTTCGGAGCGCCGACACTTTCTTTATTGGCAAGGTTCCCGCCTTCTAGGGTAAGCCGGGTCCCGGCCGCTTCATCTTCGGTGCAACTGATAACCGTTACCCGACTGACAGCGGCGATGGCCGCCAGGGCTTCTCCCCTGAATCCCAAGGTGTAAATAGCCTGTAAATCAGACGCTGAGTTAAGTTTCGAGGTGGCATGACGCATGAATGCAACTTCAATCTCATTCGACGGAATGCCGTTGCCATTATCGGCAACTTGTATGAGCTGGCGCCCCCCATCACGCACGTCGACGTTGATGGTCGTCGCTTCTGCGTCCAGCGCATTTTCAATCAGCTCTTTGACCACTGAGGCCGGGCGTTCTACGACTTCACCGGCCGCGATTTGTGATGCTAACTGTTCGGATAAGACTTGAATCGGCATGAAAACTTATTTTACCACATGCAAGGGCTAAATTGTTCGCTTGTATAGTTTCCTTAGCCTTAGAATCTAGCTGTTGGCACAGGCTAATTGAGCACAGTATACTGGCTGGCGTTTGCGGCTCAGAAAAGGGCTCAACCCAATATCCAGCTTTATGGTAGCTAGTGAAGTTGCCTGATCATTGATGATTTCTAGAAAATAGAAGCTATGCCATTCAAACCATCCTACAATGTAGTTCCTGAGCGCCAGGCGTACACTTTAGAAGCAGGGCCGGTTGGTGTTCTCATGATGCACGGATTCATGGGCGCTCCGATCAGCTCTCGTCCTCTGGCCGAGTACCTGGCCGAGCGTGGCATCACCGTGCATTGTCCCCTCTTGCCAGGGCACGGTGAATTACCCAATAAATTATACAAAGTCCCGCGACAGGCCTGGATGCAAGAAGCTGAGGAAGGTTTTGCCTGGATCAGCCAACACTGTGAGGAAATTTTTCTCATGGGCCACTCTATGGGAACCGTTTTGAACGCCCGGTTGGCCAGCCAAAATAAGGCTATTAAAGGGATGATCCTGCTGGCGCCGGCCTACGATTTGCCGGATAAGCGATTGCTGGCAACGATCGGGCTCCGGTATGTGATGCCCTGGTTTTATCCCTTAAAGATGAAAAGCTTGCGCCGGTTGGTTACAGAGCGTTTGCGAGATTTTGATCCCACCATGGATCTGGAAGATCCGGCCGTTCAAGCCAGTCTGCCCGAATTGACCAAGGTGCCAACTTCAGCAATGGATGAAATGAGCAAAACCATAAGAGCTGGTAAAAAACTGTGGCCGACAATTGGCCTTCCGGCCATCATATTGCAAGGTGACGACGATGTGGCCATTCCCATAAGTAACACGCAAAAACTATATGAAGTTTTGCCTGGTGAAGAAAAAGAACTCATAGTCCTGCCGGGCGCCGGGCACGAGTTGATGCGCCCTTTCGATCCCGCCCATCTAAAGGTTTGGCCCGCGGTTTACAACTTCATCAAACAGCGTTCCAACGTTTTAGTTGGCGATCCGGCCAAGGGGCCGTTTTGAGTTTTGGGAAAGAGATGAGTCAACAACAAAAACGAATCGGAAATCCCCATGTGCTACGGATTTTATCGTTAGTATTATTGACATTGATCCTAGCAGCCTGTGCTTCTTCCGATCAATCAGAAAGGCTAACAACCGCTGAAACTGATAAACGGGCGTTGCCGACAGTTGATAATAGTGAACAACTGCGCCAACCCGTGGCGACCGTGGGTTCGCCAACCACCGCGGCCACGGCGACTATCGCCCCACGACCATCCCCCAGCCCTGAACCATTGCCCTCGCCGACAGTTGCAGGCCAGATTGGACCTGATTTTTTCCCCCCAGGTGTAAACCCGCTGACCGGCGAAGTCGTGCCAGATGCAGCTCTATTAGAACGCCGCCCGCTGGCAATAAAAGTCGCCAACATGGATAGAGTGAGGCCGCAAGCCGGCTTGAACCAGGCAGATTTGGTTTTTGAACATTACAGCGAAGGTGGCATCACCCGCTTTACGGCTATTTTTTATACTCATGCCCCTCGTCGCGTCGGCTCTGTACGCAGCGCCCGCTTGATTGATCTGGAAATTCCTCTGATGTACGATGCCGCCTTCGGTTTTTCAGGCTCCAGCCATCAAATCAAGGAAATGATTCGTGAAAGTTACTTCTTCGAACGCGTCATTTCGCCAGATTATGGCCATGCTGGTTTTTGGCGAACTTTTGACGCTAAGAATCCCAGCCCATTTCACGTCGACAGCCTTTTCACTGACACCACCGACTTACGGAGGACATTGGTGGAACGAGGCCAGGAACATTCACCTGACTTGAAGAACGGTATGGCTTTTCACTCGGTTCCGCCTGCCGGGGGCACTCCAGCGCGCCGAATCGAGATCAGATACTCGGGGACGGGAATTCTATGGGAATATCAACCCTCAATAGGCCGCTATATTCGCTGGAGCGATGGTGAGCGCCATCTTGATGCGAACAGTGGCGAGTTCTTAAGCTTTAAGAATATCGTTCTCGTCCAAGCCCAACATGTCAATACCGAGATCATCGAGGATACCGGTGGTTCGCCTTCGATCCAGATCCAGTTATGGGACCAGGGCCCGGCCGTCATCTTTCGCGATGGTCAACGTTACGATGGCCTGTGGAAGCGAGAGGATCCGGAAGAAATGATCAACTTTTATGATGAGGAAGGCCAGGTCCTACCTCTCTCACCGGGCAATACCTTCTTTGAAGTCGTGCCCCTCGAGTTTTCCAGGTTGACGAGCAGTCCTTGATATTCTAGATTCCCAGCAAATAGAAATAGAGTCTAGTCTCCCCCCTCCGTCTTAATGAAGCGGGAGCGCAGTTTTGGCTTCTGGACCAGATCAGCCCTATGCATCCAGCCAAGAATCAAGGCCATACCGGCCCATACGCCTAACCAAAGCGGATTTCCTATTATTAAAAGGGCTACCAGCATACTAAAAACGCCAGCCATAACTGCCCAGCCAGCAGGCTTTAGAAGTGCCAGATAAATCCCGAAGAAGATACCCATGATCGTGGGGACGAGCCACACCGTCAACCCGGCCCAAACTCCAAAAGTCACCGCGATAGCTTTGCCGCCACGAAGACCAAGAAAGGGAGAAAAGGCGTGTCCGGCAATGGGGGCAATAACCACGGCCGCCAGTGCCAGGCCTTCAACACCAAAGACAAAGTTTGCCAGGCCAACCGGAATGGCTCCCTTCAGAAAGTCGAGGAAAACGGCAGTGAATCCCCAGCCAGGACCACCAGCGCGCCAGACATTGGCAGCACCAGGATTACCATCACCAAATTGCCGAATATCGACGCCCAGAACGAGGCGTCCTAACCAAACAGATAGGGGTAAGGATCCACACAAGAAGGCAGAGGCAATCCAGATAAATTGCTGCATAAAATCCTTCCAACCATGCAAACTGTAGCTGTAGTCCGAGAATCACAAGATACCTGATCTTATACGCTGGACTATAGTAAAAATCAATATTGATAACCAGTTGGGAAGGGGTGTTCACACAAGGAGTTAAAATGTTTCAGCTGAAAAGAAAAAAACCGCCAGTCTCAACTCAAGAGACCGGCGGTCGGGACAAGGGTTTAGGGGTACAGAGCCATCTTAATGTCTGAAATGTTCAATCAGCTTATGGAGCAAAAGGCAGGACCACCGCATCGATAACGTGAATTAAACCGTTGGCAGCTGGAACATCAGTTACAATGATGTTGGCATCGCGACCTAAATTATCTGTCAAAGTCGTACCCGATACTTGAAGGAAACCGCGTTGCAGTGTACGGATTTGGCTAGAGGAAACAACACTATCAGAGCCACGACGGCCGTTGGCAACGTGGTAAAGAAGAATTTGAGTCAATACGTCTTGGGGTAAGTCATCAACGTTATCCGGATTGAGGTTAAGGTCTGCAAATGCATCATCGGTGGGCGCAAATACAGTATGTTGGCCATTTCCTGTCAGGGTGGCTACGACTGCCGGATCGGCTGCTAGTACCGCAGCAATTAACGTGTCAAATTGTCCCTCAAAAGGACTGCCTGGGCCGTTTACCTCTAATGCCACATCAACTAAATTTGGCCCTTTTGGACCTTTAGCTTCTGAAACT
>JAHEJP010000352.1 GCA_024638855.1 Chloroflexota bacterium | reverse complement strand
GATTACAGATGAAAAGTCAGAAAGTTGCCAATCTCTCAGAAAGATTGGCAACTTTTTGTTACATTAACAACAACACTGGCGCTTCTACGGCCGCTTTCAAATCAGCTATGAAATAGGCGGCAACTGCGCCGTCGACGACGCGGTGATCGGCCGACAGTGTCATGTTCATTATTGGCCTTATCACAACATGGTCATCTTCACCAGCCACAGCCTCGTTTTGCGTGGCGCCTATGGCTAGGATCGCCGCCTCGGGCGGATTGATGATGGCATTGAACTGCTCCACGCCAAAGGGTCCCAAATTGGAAATCGTGAAGGTGCCGCCGCGTACTTCGGCAGGAAGTAATTCGCCACCGCGCGCCCGCAGCGACAAGTCTTTGACCTCTGCTGTGATCTCGCTGACGCCCTTGTCGCAGACGTTGCGCACGACGGGCACAATCAATCCTGTTTTCAAGGCCACGGCCATGCCAATATTGATATCGCGATAGAGATGAATCTCTTCACCCTGGAAAGAGGCGTTTAGCCAGGGATGGCGGGCCAAGACATACCCTACGATCTTTATTATCAGCGCCGTGGCCGAAATTCGCAGGCTGCCGGCTTTCTCGGCCTGGGCGTTTAGCTGCGCCCGCACTTCATTGAATTTGGTCATGTCATTTCGCCAGGTGAAACCGATATGGGGCGCCTGCTGGTAGCTGGCGGTTATGCGCTCGGCGATGGTACGGCGCATTCCGCGCAGAGGCACCACTTCAATATCAGGAGTTGGCGTTTCTGTTGGTGCAGATGTGCTGGCAGCAACATCTGCCAGACGAGCAGCCGCGGCTGCTACATCGGCGGCTTGGATGCGGCCGTCTGGCCCACTACCCCTAATATTCTTCAAGATTACACTCAGTTCCTTGGCGCTTCGCTTCGCCGCCGGCGTGGCGTAGACTTTGCCTTCGCCATTCCCAAAAGGTTCAGGGGCAGCCAGTGCGTCTTGCACATCTTTCTTGGTCACTCGACCCTGAGGACCAGTACCCTTTAAGGCCGATAAATCTACGCCTTCAGAAGCGGCCATTTTGCGCGCTACAGGCGTAACCGGCACTTCCCAATCGGTCTGCTGGACATTGGGCGCTGCCGGTTTCTCCTCAGGTTGTGTCGGTTTGGCTGCTACTGGCAGGGCCTCACCAGGCTCCAAGATGTAGGCAATGGTCGTGGCGATAGGCACTGTTTGCCCCTCATCGACCAGGATGCCGCTCAAGAAACCATTGGCGGGCGACTCTACTTCAATGGCGACCTTGTCTGTTTCTATTTCCAGGATTATTTCACCTTGCTTAACTTCATCCCCTTCTTTTTTGAGCCATTGTGCGACGGTCCCAGTCTCCTGGTCCATGTCCACCTTTGGCATAATCACCTCAGTAGCCATATCACACCTTCACCTGCACGATATCTCGCGCACTGGCGACGATATCTTCGACCTGAGGTACGGCATTCAGTTCCAACGTGCGGTTGTAGGGAATAGGGATATCCTTTCCGGCCAAGCGCACAATTGGCGCATCCAGGTAGCCGAAGGCCTTGCTCTCACCGATGATCGCTGCCAGTTCACCGCCGAAACCGCCAGTTTTCACCGCTTCGTGCACGATCATGGCCCGGCCCGTCTTAATCACCGACTCGATGATTGGCCCTTCATCCAACGGCCGTAAAGTGCGGGGATCCACAACCTCAACCTGAATCCCTTCTTCAGCAAGTTGCTCCGCCGCTGCTAATGATCGCTGCACCATGATCGAGGTGGCGACAATAGTAAGGTCTCTTCCTTCACGCTTCACATCGGTCGTTCCCAACGGTACCTCGTAAAACTCTTCGGGCACCGGCCCTTTCATCTTATAGAGAAGCTTGTGCTCCACGAAAACGACCGCATTGTTGTCTCGTATGGCCGCGATTAGCAGGCCTTTGGCATCATAAGGTGTGCTGGGCATCACTACTTTCAGGCCGGGAATATGCACAAACCAATTCTCAAGGCTTTGGGAATGGTGTTCTGCGGCTCCCGTGCCCGATCCGGCCGGTGTACGCAAGACCATTGGCACCGACGCCTTACCGCCAAACATGAAGCGCAGCTTGGCTGCCTGGTTCACCAACTGCTCCGATGCTAGTGTCGTGAAATCCATAAACATAATTTCGGCAATCGGCCGCATGCCCACCAGCGCCGCTCCCGTCGCAGCCCCAGTAAGGGCCAGTTCCGTAATCGGTGTGTCCAAGATGCGTTCGGGGCCGAACTGTTCTAACATGCCGAAGGACGCGCCAAAGGCGCCGCCATATTGCCCAATATCTTCGCCGATCAGAAACACGCTTTCATCGCGCTCCATCTCCTGGGTCATCGCCTCACGCACAGCTTCCAGGTAAGTAATCTCTCTCATGGTGCGTAAACTCCTTCCAAAATGGTGTCCACAGCCGGTTCAGGACTGCTTTCGGCGAACAGTCGCGCCGACTCAATAGCCGCGTATGCTGCCTCCTCTATGGGCTCAATTTCCCGCATCTCGAACAGCCCTTCGGAAACCAACAGCTCGCGGAATCGGAGAATGGGATCATTGCGTTGCCATTCCTCAATCTCTTCCTGCGTGCGGTAACGGTTGCGGTCGCTTTTGGAATGACCGCGGTAACGATAGGTGTTATTGACCACTAGCGATGGTCCGCCACCGTTGCGCGCGCGATCGACCGTCTTTTGCACTGCTTCCCTCACCGCCAAAATATCATTTCCATCCGTGGCAGTGCCCGGCATGCCGTATAGCTCGGCAAAACCGGCCAGACGCTCACTGGTCGTCCAGCTTCGAGCGGCAAAGGACATAGCATATTGATTGTTTTCGCAAATGAATACCACTGGCACTTGGTAAAGAACGGCCAGGATCATTGACTCGTGAAAAGCGCCCGTCGAGGCGCCGCCATCGCCGAAAAAGGATAGTAGAACGCGGTTGGTGCCCTTCATTTTTAGCCCAATACCCACACCTACGGCCATTGGAATACCGCCGCCGACAACGCCGTTGGCCCCCAGATTACCTCCGTCCACATCGGCGATATGCATTGAGCCGCCACGTCCACGGCAGTAGCCATTTTCCTTGCCGTAGAATTCGGCCATCATCAAGTCCAGGTTCGCCCCTTTGGCAATGCAGAGCCCATGGCCCCGGTGATGCCCTAAAATATAATCATCAGGCTTCAGCGTGCTTATCGATCCTACGGCCGACGCTTCCTGCCCAATGGACAGGTGCATCGTGCCATGGATCTTGCCCATCATGTAACTCTTTTCGGCCTGCTCCTCAAAAGCCCTGATCTCGTACATCAGACGCAGCATCTCGGTTGCTTCATCTCTAGTAATTGATTTCACTTGGTTTTCCAGCATACTCCTTTCTCCTAATATCCCCGAAAACTATTACTCAACTTTATAGGTCAATTGGTGTTACGTGGTCTTCCGGGGAAATACGCTGTTCTAGAACCTCAGCCAATTCGGCAATGCTCTCATAGACAACATCCGGCTGAATATCGCTCTCCGCCATCTGTTCACGCGTGGTCACACCGGTGAGCACGCCAATCGTCGGGATGCCCATTCGCTGTGCGCCCAGGATATCCGTCTCTAGACGGTCACCAATCATCGCTGTCGTCGCCTTTTCGGCCTTCATGGTCTCCAACGCCGCTTCAAAAATCGCTCGTTCCGGTTTGCCGATGACGGTTGGTGTGATTCCAGTCGTACCCCGCAACGCGCCGATAGTCATACCGGTGCCGGGGCTAAGGCCGTCCGGGGTAGGGTAAGTGCCATCCGTATTGGTAGCCACAAACTCAGCCCCGCCCAAAATAAGACGCGTGGCCACTTTGGCCTTATTGTAGGTCAGGTCGCGGTCCATACCGGCAGCCACAGCGACCACCTCATAATCTGGCATCTCTTCGCCAAAGGAAACGAGAAAGCCCGCGTCCTGTAATGTCTCAATCACGCCGCGCATACCCACTGCGTGAACCGGCGCGCCGGGGCCATAGCGTTTCATCAGGTAATCGGCCGTCGCCGTTGAGCTGGAAAATATCTGATCTGCATTGGCGTGGACGCCAAATCCTGCTAGTTTGTTCAAGTATTCCCCAACCAAGCGCGTGTTGTTGTTCGTTAGCAGCGCCCAACGAATGCCGCAAAGCCGTAAGGTGTCGAAGAAGCGGTCTAGTCCCGGTATCGGCCGGTCATCCCGCCATAACACGCCATCTCCATCAATCAACAAAACCTCTAAAAGATCCAAATCCATTCTCTATCTCTACTCGCTATCTCGACCCAATACAACTTCGGCCGTTTCACTGTCCGTAACTAAAAAGTTAACATATCCACCGCGTAGCGCGCCCAGGATCGCTTCTGCTTTAGCCACACCTCCGGCCACGGCAAGCCTCGTGGGAATAGCCAACAAATCGGAGCCGGTGATACCAACCATGCAGTCATTAATGTCACCTCCGGCCGCATTGCCGTTAATGTCAATATGTACGCCGCCGACATCGCCAACAGCGCTACTTTGGCGCAATTGTTCCAGCGTATCCAGCGTTATGTGCCCCCCTTGATATAGGCTGGAAAAATCGGGGTTCAGTACAGTGCCGATGCCCATCAGGACGATGTCGCAGCGTGTGCCCGCGTCAAGGGTCTTACGCACGTCCGTAATACTGCGTATGGAGTGTGCCGTTGCACTATTTTCCACGATGAAGGGACTGTAGAGATAAATACCCTCGGCGCCAAGCTTGCGGGCCATAATTTCCACCAGGGCTTGGGCATTGAATGCGTGACTGTTAGATCGTAAAACCCCCACAAGCTGCACAATCTGCATGGGCACCGGATCAGGTACGTCAAGGGCTTCAATCGTTGCGCTCACCGTTGTTCCCCAGGCCACTCCACAAGTCATCTGCGGCCGCAATAGATCTTTGAGCGCGCCGGCGGCCGTCTGGCCAAGCTGGCGACGAAGTTTATCGTAATCAACCCCGCGCTGAGTGGCCAAGACATGCGTACCTTGAAGATCAAATCGCTCCTTCAAAGCGGCTTCCAGGCCAGCATCAAAGTGCAACAACCGTCGCACGTTTATTTCCACAATCCTTTTCTTACGCGCTTCGGTAAGCAAGCGCGACACGGCCGAACGTGTCATGTCGATCGCCTGCGAGATCTCCGCTTGCGTGAGTTCCTCCAAGTAGTACATCTCCGCCACATCAGCCAGCAGTTCATCTCGCTCTTCCCCGCGCTGGTATTTACTCATGCTCGACAACCCTTATTCCAACTACCTTCACCGCCTATCACACGGCGAAATATCACAAATGTGATATATAATTTCACTTTTGTGATAATAATTGAGATTATGTTATTAGTCAAGTGCTGTCAGCACTTAGGTGGTTTTAAAAGGGCGGACTGTGCCAGGAAATCAATCATCACTGTTACAGTAACGTCCAGCATTGCCTGTCCTGCTCTTGGAAATGATTACAAAACATTGAAAG
>JAHEJP010000044.1 GCA_024638855.1 Chloroflexota bacterium | reverse complement strand
TTCGTTAAAATCTCGGCCAAAATAGAACGCAAAGTACTCGGCATGAAGCCCTTTCGGCGCATAACGTTGAGGAATACGATACCAACTCTCGTTCCTGATGAAATCGAAATCCGAAAGATTGGGGACATATGTAACCAGTACTCGATCTTCAGGGTACACGCAAAAATCTCCTGTTGATTAATGGTCTTAACTATTGTAAAACGAAATAGCCAATCCTTCTAGTCAGCAATCTTTAGACGCCAGGCAACCTTGACATCATGTGCTAATAATAGTCAAAGTCACGATTAATAAATCTGGAGTAGATAATGACTGATCCACGCGTATCGCGTCTTGCAAAGCTGCTTGTTAATTATTGTGTATCTGTAAAGCCAGGAGATAAAGTTCTGATTATGGGTAATCAGAGCGGCTGGCCCTTGATAAAGGAATCCTATCGTGAGGTCATTAGGGCTGGAGGTAATCCAATGACCTCTTGGTTCGAAGACGAACTTGATGAAATATTGTTCAAAGAAGCCAATGACGATCAGTTAACCTTTGTGCCCGAGCCTTACAAGCTGATCATGGAGACATTTGATTGCCGGATTGCGATATCGGGCTCGAATAATACTCGAGCGCTAAGTAACATTGACCCCACACGCCAAAGAATGCGCCAGATTGCAATGCGGGAACTCATGGAAATTTCAATGAAACGCAGTGCAGAAGGCTCTTTGCGTTGGGTTGGCACACAGTTTCCAACAAATGCTCAGGCCCAAGAAGCTGACATGTCCTTGAGCGAATATGAGGACTTTGTTTATGGTGCCTGTTTTGTAGACAAAGGGGATCCTGTTGCTGAATGGCGAAGGATGTCCACAATGCAGCAGGAGTTGGTCGATTGGTTAGCCGGAAAAAGCCATATCAAGGTGCAAGGTGCGCATGTTGATCTTGAACTTTCGATTTCTGGCAGGACATTCATCAATTCTGACGGCAAACGAAATATGCCAAGTGGCGAAATATTCACTGGGCCGATCGAGGATTCGGCAAATGGTTGGGTACGATTTTCGTACCCGGCTATCGTCGCTGGACGAGAAATCTCTGGCATAGAACTGCGATTCGAAAACGGCCGTGTGGTTAAAGCTTCTGCCAAGAAGAATGCAGAATTCTTGTTAAAAGCATTAGATTCTGACGAAGGTTCTCGTTACCTGGGCGAGTTTGCGGTTGGCACGAATAATGGCATTGATCGTTTCACGAAATCCATCCTCTTTGATGAAAAAATCGGCGGCACGATTCATATGGCTCTGGGAGCCGGCTATCCGGAAACCGGTAGTAAGAACAAGTCCTCCATCCATTGGGATATGATTTGTGATATGCGCACTGACGGGAAGATTTGGGTCGATGATGAACTCTTCTATGACAAAGGTAACTTTATTTTACCAGGAGCATCATTATAATATTATTTAAGATTGTTTTTGGCTTTGCCAGTGGATTCGAAGAATTGCCGAATGTTGAAGAAGGAAACGATATTTCAACGGTCGAATAATGCCTGAGTTACCTGAAGTTGAAACATTTGTTCGCGCTCTACGACCCGCTCTTCTTGGACGTACCATCCAAGGGGTTCGTAACGATTGGCCGGCCCAACTCGCAAAGCCTGATCCCGATGAGTTCGAGAGGCGCATCCAGCTTCGCACCGTAGAATCTTTGGAACGCAGGGGAAAATATCTCGTCTTCAAGCTCGATGAAAACGAAACATTAATCATTCACCTGAAGATGTCCGGACATCTTAGCATTGAAAATGTTAGTAAATCAGTCGATAAACACGTTCACACATCATTCTTATTGAATGGCAAGGAAGAGTTAAGATTTCGTGACATACGCAAATTTGGACGTGTTTACCTCGTAAACAATCCGGATGAAGTCTTGGGGGACCTCGGGCCGGAGCCTTTGTCGGATGAATTTTCCGACCAATGGCTAATTGAGAATCTGCTCGGCCGGAAACGGATTCTCAAACCACTCCTACTCGATCAAAACTTCATCGCAGGAATTGGCAATATCTACGCCGATGAGGCATTGTTTCAGGCGAAATTGAAACCTGACAGACGTTCGAATTCGCTTTCGAACTCCGAGATTCAAGGACTCCGTCAAGGCATCCAAAAAGTCTTAAGCTTGGGAATAAAAGAGGAGGGAGCGAGCATCGATACAATCTATCGTAAACCAGATGGATCTATGGGCTTCATGCAAGATTCTTTCGCGGTTTACGGAAGAACCGACATGGGGTGTTTACGCTGTAGCGGAAAAATTAAGAAGATAATCCTGGGAGGTCGAGGAACCCATTTTTGTGATCAATGTCAACTATAATATAAATATGGGTGAATCAAATATCTATTTTGCTAATTTTTTTATAAACATAGATGCATGATTAAGGACTGACAATGGATAACGAATTCGAGGTTATGAGAGTCGTTCGGGTTCCACCGATGGGCAAGCTGGAGATCTTGGTTGGTAAAAATCGTTTCCAGCAAATATCGCAAGTAAGAGACCCAGGTCTCAAACAACGCTTGCTGGCTGCCATTGGAGAATTAGTCGTCTTTGCAGACGGCTATGAAGCGCTTGAAGCTGCTGGCGTTGCTCCCCCAGTATCAGCAGAATTACCGGAGAGCGAAGATCCCGTAAGCCAATCGGTAGAAGAGCGTCAGGCAACGTTCCTGGCATCTCTCGAGCGGGAGAGAGATGTCATGTACATGTCAGATGCAGAGTCGTCTGGTAGCGAACACCCAATTGGAGTAGCCGAATCAGATCGTAAAGGTGATACAGGCCCGCTTAGCATCGTCGGTCAAATAAACCCCATCCTGCAAAAACACGTTGCAGAAAACGAAAACCTTCAAGGTCGTAAGATTGAACTCGAACAAGATCCATCAGGTGGTCTTTTTATTGAGGTTGATGGCAAATACTACCGTCGTCCAGACGAGATCGAAGATGCTGATGTGAGGCATGTCCTTCGAGCAGCCCTAAAAGAATGGGATAGTAACTAAAGCTATTAACCGCCCACATTTGTATCGAACTAGCTATTTGTGAGTCCTGGCAGTTTGTTTGCCCCTTGGGGTATTGGCTTTAACGTTATCGGAACGCATGTGGCAATGTTTATACTTCTTTCCGCTACCACATGGACAGGGATCGTTTCGTCCCACTTTGGGCGCATCTCTTTTTAACTCAGTTCCTTTGCCTTGCTGTTTCTTTACTACCTGGTATCCAGCTTGACTAAGTTGTTCTTGATACTTGATCACTGCTTCTTGTTGTTGGATATAGGACTGATGTCTGGTAAGCTGCCTAAAATACTCCTCGGCAATCGAATGTTCGATATTATTACGCATATCCGCAAACATCTGATAGGAGCGCCTCTTGTATTCGACTTTCGGATCGCGTTGGGCAAATGCCTCCAAACCGATCTCGCGGCGTAAATCATCGACGGCAATCAGATAGTCCCGCCATTCGCGATCGATTGCATCTAATAATAAAAGGCGTTGAAAACTCTGAAACTCTTCCTCTCCAATTTGCTCCCGCCATCGTTCTCTTTGTTTTTCAACATACCCCGCCAAGGCTTCTATCAACTGATCGTTATCGAGTGCAGACAGACTATCCAACAGTAGGTCTTTCATTGCCTCGTCAGTTTTCGTCTTAAAAGATTGCTGCTGGCGGGCGATCGCCTGTTTTGACAAGCCTTCCACATTGAACTGGTCGAATGCTGTCTTGATCCGCTCGGATGCTCGGTTCCAGATAACTTCTCGTTCGGTTTCTGTTATATGTTCCGCCAAAAACTCATCATATACCGATTTAACCTGAGCGATGAATTCCTGACGGATCCTTTCTCTAGCCTGGAGCTGGCCTGAACGGCGGCTGCTGAGATTGGCACCTAAGTTTGGAATTGCCGGCAACAGCGGTATGAATCGACCGGCAGCTTGTAAGAATTGGTAGAGATTGTAACCATTATCAAGATTGTCTTGAACCAGAGACTCTAGCTCGTCAATCAATTCCTGGACTGACGCATCAGCCAGTTCCGCCCGATCTAACTCAGTGACTTTTGGTAGCAAGCCTCTTAATCGAATTAGTACACCATTAACATTAACAAAATCTGTAGCGTCGGTGCTGAAGGCGGCGACAGCCCGTTCAATTTCACCTTGAACATAGGCAGGATAATTCTCCAGGTAGTTTTCGACTAATTCGCCTATCGCCGATTTAAAGGCCAGATCCACGCGAGATTCCAAATCAACTTCTTCGCTCAACAAGATTTCGCGGCGATCGGTATAGATGGTTTCACGTTGCTTACTCATCACATCATCATACTCGACGACGTTTTTGCGGATATCGAAGTTATATCCCTCGATACGCTCCTGCGAGTTTTCGATGATCCGATCGAGCAAACCACTCTCTATCGGCATATCTTCTGGAATATTGGTCCGGGTCATAAAACCTTTAAGGCGTTCGCCACCAAACCTAAGCATAAGCTCGTCTTCCAGTGATAAAAAGAATCGAGAGGATCCAGGATCCCCTTGCCGAGCAGCTCGGCCACGGAGCTGATTATCTATCCTCCGAGATTCGTGTCGTTCGGAGCCAACAACATGAAGCCCCCCTAGCCGCCAAACTTCATGTTTTTCGTCCCCTGTTTGCCTTTTGATTTCTTCTATACGATTGATGAGTTCGGACGATAGGCCAGGCACTTTCTTTACAATTTGTTCAGCTTCTTCCCTATCTTCCGCGATAAGCGCACGGATCAAAGCAGCCCGACCATTATAGAGATAGTCAAATACGGTCTCTGATAAAAATTGGGCGGTCTTTTCCGGAATCTCAGAAACCATTTGGTACTGGTTATGTAAATTCCAGAGCCGAATCGCTTCATCAGCAAGCGCCACATCCTTTTCGATTTCTTCTAGATATTGTCGCGCCTCTGCCAATCTTCCTCCGCGCACCAGTCGTAAGACGTGGCGAATATCGTTGTAATCTATATCAAAGGGCTCTTGCAATGAACGGGACAAATAACCTATGACCTGCACTTCCTCAATTTCAACCTGAGCTTCGTCAAATCTGGTTTTTGTGTCTACTATGGCGTCTACCAGATCGGTGCTCAGTCTGGGATGTTTTTCGGCGTATTCACGCGCCGATTCTTCTCCTTCAGATAATAATTTGCTAGTAAGCTGGGAGAGATCTTTCCGGTTGAATAACTCGTTCTCGAGAATCTCGGCCGCCATACCTTCCGGATTGCCACCTAATAGAATATCAGTGCCGCGCCCAGCCATGTTTGTGGAAATTGTGACAGCTTTTCTGCGACCAGCTTGAGCCACAACAAGCGCTTCGGACTGGTTCAACTTTGCATTCAACACAGTATGCGAGATCTTTTCCCGGTTCAACATGTTGTGAATGCGTTCGGAATGGTCCACAGAAGTCGTACCCACCAATACAGGTCGTCCTTCCTCCCGAATCCGCCTGATCTCAGACACGATAGCCTGATCTTTTGCTTCAGAGGTGCCGTACACTTGGTCAGGATAGTCAACCCGCTTGGCAAATACCATTTTGTCTGATTCTTCTGGCCTGACGTAATAAACCTGGTTGGTATTCTCAACTTTCCTGCTCGTTTCAATCAGGCCCATCTCACCTGATTCAACGATATAATCGACATTCGTCGGCAACGGCGTCACATCAAGTTCGTAAATCTCATCAAACTCTTCCGCATCAGTCAAGGCTGTACCAGTCATGCCAGCCAACTTGTTATACAAACGGAAGTAATTCTGAATGGTAATAGTAGCGACGGTCACGTTTTCGCGCTGTACTTGAACGCCCTCTTTGGCTTCAATTGCTTCGTGCAAGCCATCCGAATACCGGCGCCCAGGCATCAAACGGCCGGTAAAATCATCGACAATGATGACCTCGCCATTCTGGACGACGTATTGTTTGTCTCGCTTAAACATATATTGGGCTCTAAGCGCGTTATCGACGTAATATGTCAGGTGAAAAAATCTAGGATCGTAAAGGCTATCGCCGGCATCGGAATTTATCTCGGGAATCCGCTTTTCAACTTCAGCGATCCCCATCTCCGTCAGACTGATGCTTCGGCTTTTTTCATCGATATCATAGTGACCGTCCGGCGTCTCGTCCTCGGCTGCCTCGTTTTCCCTCAATCTACGAACATAATCCGAAAAGCGTACGTAATCTTGGCCCGTTCTACCCGATGGTCCCGATATAATTAGCGGCGTCCGCGCTTCATCAATAAGAACATTATCAACCTCATCGATAATGGCATAGTTCAAAACTTGCTGGACAAGCTGGTCTTTGTTGGTCGCCATATTGTCTCGCAGGTAATCAAAGCCGAATTCGCTACTTATCCCGTAAGTGATATCCGCCAGATAAGCCTCTGCTCGTGTGCAAGGTCTCCAATGAACGAGGCGCTCATCTTCGAGCTCCGTTCCCGGGTTAACATATTCCGGATCATAAAGCGCCGAAAATTTTAACGGCCCGATGCAGGCAACTGTTAAACCCAAAACATGAAATATTTTGCCCATCCATCCGCCATCACGTCGAGCCAGGTACTCGTTAACAGTGACAAGATGCACACCATTGCCTTCTAATGCGTTGAGGTATAACGGCAAAGTAGCGACTAAGGTCTTTCCTTCGCCCGTTCGCATTTCTACAACTTCACCCCTATGCAAGAGCGTCCCACCCATGATTTGCACATCATAGTGGCGCAGTCCAGTTGCCCGCTTTGATGCTTCTCGAACCAGAGTGAATGCCTCAACCATAATGTCTTCCATGGTATCGCCATCGGCCAACCGTTCTTTAAATTCTATCGTTTTTGCGCGTAGCCCTTCGTTAGTTAACTGTTCATAATCAGGCTCCAGTTCATTCACCTGTTCGACGATAGGATCTAGGCTGTCCAAATATTTTTTCGTTGGATCTCCAACTATCTTATTTACGAATTTTTTAAACATAGCAGTTAATTATAACCAGGTACTACTTCCAGAAAGTGTAGAATTATACAGTGCTAATGATCTGGTGGGCATATTGATTTGAAATATATTGTCGTATAACAGGTACCAGATCTATTTCTAAAGATTTGCTCGCTCTCATTCGTTAAACAATTCGCCGACACTGCGTCCTTCATGTGAACGAAGTATTACCTCGCCGAGTAAATCGGCGACGGTGAGAATAGTGATATTTGGCAGCATCTTATGTTCTGGTATCGGAATGGTATCAGTACAAACCATCTCTTTAATAGGCAAAGCACGTAATCGTTCGTGAGCAGGGTCCGAGAGAACTGCATGAGCGAATGAAAGATAAATGTCTCTTGCACCATGAGCTTTGACTATATCGACGGCCTCCATAATTGATCCTGCGGTATCAACTAGATCATCCACGATAATCACATCTTTTCCCTCAACCGAGCCGATCAAAGTTAAAGCTTCACGATCGACGCCATTGTCGATCCTGCGCTTTTCAACAAAGGCTAACGGGACCTTGAGTTCGGCCGCATAATTGCGGCCGCGCTTGGCAAATCCCAGATCCGGTGTAACGACAACAGCATTATCCAGGTTTTTGCTCTTAAAATATTCGATCAAAATGTGAAAAGTGGTAAGTGAGTCACCAGGAATTTTGTAGAATCCCTGGATTTGGCCAGCATGCAAATCGAGGGTCATCCAACGGTCAGTCCCAGCCACTTCGATCATATCGGCCAATAAACGAGCCGAAATTGGCACTCGAGGCTGATCCTTTTTATCGCTTTGTGAATAAGCAAGATAGGGAGCCACCAGCGTTATTCGCCCGGCCGAATCCCGTTTGAAACAGTCGATGGCGATCAGCGTCTCCATGATATTTCGATGAACCGGAGTTGTGTGACTCTGGATCAGATAAACATCTTGTCCTCGGACACTGATATTCAGCTTGATCCAAATATTCTCATTAGGAAACTTGGTGATTTCCCAAGGACTTAGAGGAACATCGATATAATCTGAGATTCGTTTTGCTAACTCTGGACAACCGGAGCCAGCAAAGAGCTGGATTTCGCCATACCCTGCTATATTAGTCATCTCCTTCCATCCTCCTTTTCCTGACTAGCCTCTCTTATTCTCAACTTCCTCCACTTTTGATATCAATTGATCAACCGCCGAATATGGATCAATTTGACGGCTAGCCACAGCCTCAATTAGCTTTTCCCGTTCTTCTACGGAAACCAACGTCTGCAACCTGGCAACAATTTCCATTCGAAGCAGCTGATCTAGCTCTTGAAGACTCCGCGCTTTCTCGCGCTCGAACCAATTGCCGCTTTGTAGCAAATATTGTTTATGGGAAATTATGCTCTTAACCAGATCCTTAACTTTTTTCCCTTCCGTTGCTACCGTATCGATGACAGGTACTTTCCATGTCTTAGTATAACCAGGGCTTTTGGTTTCGCCTGATTCAACCTGCATCATTTGGCCATGATGAATGGTCCGGTCCAATTCAATTCCCATTTGCAGCATGACCTTCAACGCCTTAACGGTTCGGTCGCTACCAGGCCGGTCTGCCTTGTTAACTACCAAAATATCCGCGATCTCCAAGATACCTGCCTTAATCGTCTGAATCTCGTCACCCATTCCAGGAGCTTCCACAACCAAAGTTGTGTGAGCTGCACCTGCAATATCCACCTCAGCCTGCCCGGCGCCGACCGTTTCTATCAATACCAAATCAAATCCGGCCGCATCCAATATCTTGACAAGATCGCTTGTTGTTCGAGCGAGACCTCCTAAGCTACCCCTTGAAGCCATGCTGCGGATGAACACGCCATCATCACCCGCAAGGTCACGCATTCGAACCCGGTCACCGAGTAATGCCCCTCCGCTAAAAGGGCTGCTTGGATCTACCGCAATGATGCCAACGGTAAATTCTTGGCACCGCAATTCTTTAGCGATTTCGTTTACCAGGGTGCTTTTTCCAGAACCAGGAGGGCCCGTTATTCCAAGAATGTGTGCTTGTCCTGTTTCACCATAAAGGGCTCGAATGGCATAACGAGCAAGAGTACTGTCGTTTTCAACTCGCGTCATCAATTGGGCAATGGCGCGTTTATGACGGTTTCGCACTTGATCAATCAGTGCGTCCACCCAATACCACCTCACGGATACAGTTGATGATCGTTTCCGTGCTAGTTCCCGGGCCAAACACTTCGCTTATTCCCATCTCCTTGAGAATCGGAATATCATCATTGGGGACAATGCCACCGATGAAAACAGGGACATCAACCATATCATACTGCTTTAGTAGTTCGATCAGACGGGGCGCAATAGCCATGTGAGCGCCAGAAAGTATACTCAATCCAATAATGTCCACGTCTTCTTGTAATGCTGCCTCAGCTATCATCTCGGGCGTTTGGCGTAAACCCGTATAGATGACTTCCATACCTGCATCACGTAGGGCACGGGCGACGACCTTGGCGCCCCGATCGTGGCCGTCCAAGCCAGGTTTTGCTACTAATACGCGGATTTTGCGTTCTTCCATTGGACACCTAAAGGAACTTTAAGTTAAAAAAGCGAATGCCATTGGCGAAATTTATTGGCCAAGTCAAAGCTTGAGGTCCCATTATATCCACACAGTCAAGCTACTTTTACATTCAATACGGATGCCATCTCTTTGATGGATCTGACGAGCTCCGGGCAAAAAAGCGTTGGGTGATTCGGGAAGTCCATTTCAAACCCCGGATTAACCAACCTGATCCTCAGATGATCGTTACCTTCAAACTCGTCCACTAATTTAACAATTTGTCTGCAATTATCCTGCCAGTTTGCTGATGGTTGAACATCAACGATGATCACCCGTCCCTGGATTCTGCCACCACCAGCATAGTCACCATAACCACCGCCCAGCTTTTCGCCTAGATTTTGGTTGCGACTACTTTCATCTAATACTATTTCCTCAATCACTTTGGGGTTGGCATTTTCAGCTAAGTCAGTTGCATAATCTGGAATCAAGGGATTATTCCAATCTCTTGCTTCAATTTCCTCTGGAACTTCAACGGCCGATGAAGGCGGTGAACTCAAGCCAGTCTCAACCATTGTTTGCCCCCTTGACTCAGAATCGGCCGGTAGATTTGTTCGTCCGGGCTTTTTAAGTCCATTCCAAAACTCTAAATCCGGCTCAAAATTTGGAGGCGGCGGCGGGTACTGGGACTCTGCTGTTGAATCATCCGATTGATTTCCGTTGATTTCCCGTTTTTCTAAGGGCCTAGATCTATTGTCGTTTTGGTCGAAATTTTGAACCCGATTATTAATGCCAGCTGTCGCTGCTGGTTTCTCACCGGCCGGCATAGCTAGGCTAAGATTGTCAGTAATGCTTTCAACGACGATTTTGGGTTTGTTGTCGTTTTCAATACGTACTCTCCCCCGAACAATATACACTTTATCTGGCTCGACAATTGATTTGTACTCGTCCCAGATCCTGGGGAACAATAATAATTCAACGCTCCCATGCAGGTCTTCGAGACTGCCAAAGGCCATCGGGGAACCCTTTTTTGTCACATAAGTCCGGAGGTAGGTCAAGAGCCCAACGATTGTCACACCTCGGCCATTTACACTATCCTCCAATTCTGAGGTAGTTGCCGTAACCACATCTCTTAGGCGATCATAATGTTGGCTAACGGGGTGTTCCGTTATGTAAACACCAACAAGCTCTTTTTCCCATTCCAAGACCTCTCTCGTGTCAACATTTGGCAGATTTGCTTCTGTCTTTAAGAATTCGACACGCAAATCTAGGTCAGAATTCGACATCGCCCCAAATAGGCTCATCTGCCCAACGGCCGCGGCTTCATGGGTATTACCACTATATCCAATGATGCGCTCGATGGCTTCAAGTATCTGGTACCTGGTTCCCCAATTATCAAAGACACCTACCTTAATTAAGGATTCTAATGCTCTCCTACCTACACGTCTTAAATCGACACGGTCGCAGAGATCGACCAGGTCTTTAAATAGTCCATTTGCCAATCGTTCATTTAGAATCAATTCTAGGGCAGCGGTTCCGGCATTTTTAATCGCCCCTAATCCGTATCGAATCACCGGTTGACTAGCATCACCTTCAATTGCGAAATCTAATTCTGACTGATTGATGTTCGGTGGCGCAACATGGATATTCATACGGCGGGTTTCTGCCAAATAAATGGCAACCTTCTCAGAATTATTGCGTTCTACGCTGAGCAAAGCCGTCATGTATTCGACAGGATAGTGGGCTTTGAGAAATGCTGTTTGGCAGGTAATAACCGCATAGTCAGCGGCATGCGCTTTATTGAAGCCATACCGAGCGAAGAATTCGATATCTCTCCATATAGCCTCACAAGTCTCTAGAGAATACCCTCGCGCCATCGCGCCTGCAGTAAATTGGTCGCGATGCTGGTCCATCAAGCCTCTTTTTTTCTTCGCTACTGCTTTGCGGATCATGTCGGCTTTGCCAGGCTCATAGCCTCCCAATTCCGCAGCAATGCGGATGATTTGCTCCTGATAAACTAAAATGCCGTAAGTATCTTGAAGAATAGGCTCCAAATCAGGATCATGGTACTTGACTTCCTTTTTGCCATGCATCCTATCTATATATTCCGGTATATTCTCCATTGGTCCCGGTCGGTAAAGAGAAATCGCGGCAATGATGTTGTCGAAGCGCTTAGGTTGCATCTGGATCATTAACCGTCGCATACCGGCGCCTTCTACTTGAAATACACCGGCCACATCGCCCCGACCTAACATTTCAAATAGCAATTCGGGCTTTTTGTTGGGATCAGGTCCCACCTGGCCAATATCGTATGGGATATTTTCCATCGTGTAACGCACGCTGGTCCTCTTAAGGATCAATTCGGCCGCCCGGCGTAATATAGTCAAAGTGCTCAAACCTAAGAAATCGACCTTCAAGAGGCCAATGGAGTCTAATATCTCCATGGGCCATTGCGTCACAATCCCAATGCCATCACCATCGCCACTTCCGCTGGTTGGCCTATGAAGAGGTGTATATTCCACCAAAGGTTTATCGGCGATGATCACCCCAGCAGCATGAGTAGAGGCGTGTCGGGAGACGCCTTCCAAGCTTTGGGCCGTGTCAATTAGCTCCCGAATTTGTTCATCTTCCTTGTACAATTCAACAAATTCGGACCGGTAGAAGTCGTGTCCAGGGGTTAAAACGTTTTCTATAGTCACCGGCTTGCCTGGAACTGCCGGTATCACTTTTGCAACTTCGTCGACCACCGGTAAGGGTACATTCAATGCCCGACCCACATCCCTAATAGCTGCCCGGGCTCCCATCGTCCCAAAGGTGATGATCTGGGCAACCTTATCAGACCCATACTTCCGGATGGTATATTCTATCATTTCTTGTCGTCGGTCATCCGGATAATCTAGATCGATATCTGGCATTGAAACACGACCGGGGTTAAGAAAACGCTCAAAAATCAAGCCGTTTGCCAGCGGATCGATGCCCGTAATTCCCAGTGTATAAGCTACCACTGAGCCTGCTCCAGATCCACGAACATTCCACCAAATATCTTGTTCTCGTGCGAATTCACAGAGGTCCCAAACGATGAGGAAATAAGCAGCAAAACCCATTCGGTTGATGATACCTAACTCATGATCCAATCTCTGTCGGAGTGCAACCTCGCTCGTCGCTCTGTCTTGTCCATACCTTCTTACCAGGCCAACCTCACACAAATTCCTTAAATAAGTTTCCGTTGTGTAACCTTCGGGCACTTCAAATCTAGGTAAGTGATATCCTTCAGGTATTGGATTCACATCGCACATTTCTGCAATAAGTAAGCTGTTTTCAAGCGCACCTTCGACATTGCCAAAGAACTTCGCCATTTCATCGTAAGATTTCAGGTAGTAACTTTGATCGGATAAACGCATGCGTTGAGGCGTACCAACGGTTTTGCCCGTTTGGATACAGAGCAATACATCATGGGCGCTTGCTTCTTCGGCCGCTGTATAGTGAACGTCATTGGTGGCCAATGTCTTGAGATTGTAATGGCTGGCTAATTCCAGCAGTTTTTTGTTTATTTCAGTTAGTTCTGGAATACTGTGCTCTTGTAATTCGATAAAAAAGCGGTCACGACCAAAAACTTCAACATACCAGGACATCAACTCGTCAACCCGCTTCATTTGACCTTGGTTAATTGCCTGTGGAATTTCACCGGCCATACAGCCTGTTGTCGTTATCAGTCCAGCATTATGTTCTTCAAGATATTTGTGATCTGTTCGCGGTCGATAGTAAAATCCCTCTAGCTGAGCAACGCTAACGATATTTAGCAGATTGCCGTAACCTTCCTGATTTTGGGCTAACAAAAGAAGATGATACCTTTTTCGGTCTAACTCTGGGTCCCGATCTCTTAGATTTCGAGAAGCCAAATAACTCTCCACCCCCAAAATCGGCTTAATACCAGCCTTTTTACAAGCACGATAAAATTGGATCGTGCCGTGCATTGTCCCATGATCGGTTAATGCCAGAGCGGGCATATTCAATTCTTGCGCCCTGGCGGTCAGATGCTTAATCCTACTTAGGCCATCCAACAAAGAATATTCGCTGTGAACATGTAGATGGGCAAATTGCTTGTGATTGTGGGTCATAATGTGGTTCTCAGCTATCAGACAGAAGTGTCGAATCCAACAAACCAACCTGGACAAATCTGACTCAACAGCTATTGTTGTAATACCCCGCTTAGTATATCACAGGCGATACACGGCCGGTGACAAACTGCTCTAAACGCGCGAATATTTTAAGGATATTAAACCAGTAAGGTCGGAAGCCGATTCGGCTCATGAATGAGCTTCCAGATCCTTAGCGACTCATCTTTTCGGAGTTTTTTGTCGACTTTCTCGCCCGCACCATGACCCATAAGATGAGTAACAATTATCATTGATTCTACCGCGTGCTTAATGATTTACATAAAAATCGTGCCAGTCTAGAGGCCGAGCTCGTCTGCGACCCAAGGGAGGCCACACTCCTGCAAAGTTTCCCGTGTTGGGATCCCTGTTGATATATCCCAACCCGCCTGTCGGTAATAAGTGGTCAAACCAGCCTGAAATTCTGCATCGTCCAAGCAAATCCCATCGCTCCGTCCACCGACTAAGGCTTTCTTAAAAAGTTTTTGCGGCAACGTATCGCGATCGCTAGCAATGCCTTCTCTGGCATTTAAGGCGCGCATCAAGTTCAGCCTGCGGCGTCCATAGGCTTGAACATCACTTACAGAGACATCCCAGCCGGTCGCTGCAGCTAAAAGATCGACAATATCTTGTGGTCCAAAAAGTTGCCACGCTGGTCCATATACAAATTGGCAGATGCCCATCGTGTCCATCGCGCTGTAGTTATATTGGGTTTTGAGAGCATATTCGATCTTCTCTTCATTCAAGACTTTAGTTCGCTGCGGCTTGTTTAGTCCCAGCTGACTCAAGAAAACTTTGTAACCCGGCCAATCATCAGATCCGTTATAGGAATTGGGGCTATACATCGGATCGTGTTCGGAAGATTGGTGATCGGCGCCAAATGGATTGGTTGCATATATCACGGCTAAACTACGTTTAACCTGTGGCATATGGGCCGGCATTTCTTGGCCTTTGACTGTCATCAAATATTCGTGACCCTTCCCTAAGCGTTCAGCCGCCTTCTCCGAGCCTTCTGCCAAAACGTCGCCAAACCCCTCCCGCTTCAGCGTCTTTTCCAACATGGTGATCATTGCTTTCGCATCGCCGAACTTCAGTTCAATGCCATCACACTCCTCGGGAGAAATCAGGCCTTTTTCAAAACAATCCATTGCCCAGGATAGAGTCGCCCCGCAGGAAATCGTGTCGACGCCATATTGGTTACACAATTGGTTGGCATATGTGATGGCGTGCAGGTCATCGACACCACAATAAGAGCCAAAAGTTGCTATTGTCTCATATTCCGGTCCACCATACTCAGGCATTAACTTGTGACCTTCCCATTCTGATTGTACGACACGTTTACACCTGACGATGCAGGCATAACACGTATCCCGCCCTTCCTTGTCCTGTTTTCTCTCAGCGGCACCCTTCAGCAGCTCGTCATATAATCGTTCGCCGCTGATAGCTTCGGCCGCTTCGAGCGTTGGCATGACGCCTGAATTCCAATTGTTTGTTGGCAGTCCCCCGGCGCCATAATTTGCCATGACTGTGTCCGCGGTACCCAACTGGCCAAACTCTTCCATATCACTTTCGGGAAACAACTTAGCTCCCTTTCTAGCTAACGCCACTATCCCCTTTTTATCTGCCGCCTGAACCTTCTGGTTTCCTCGAAGGACAATCGCTTTGAGCCGTTTGCTGCCCATGACTGCTCCCACTCCCGTTCGTCCCCAGGCACGGTTACTCATATTCATAATTGCGGCAAAATTCGCCTTTTTTTCGCCGGCCGGTCCAATTTGGGCGATTTCAATTTTATTGTCGCCTAGTTCATCTTTCAACATTCGATCCACATCAAGGGTTAGCTTTCCCCATAGATGACTAGCATCTCTTAATTCAGCCGTGCCATCATGGACCCATAGATAAACTGGCTCTGTTGCTGCGCCTCTAATCACGATGGCATCAAAACCAGAATATTTCAATTCGGCCGGCCAGAATCCACCCGCTTGACTGTCGGATACCCCACCACTACTTGGGGATAGGCAGGTTACGGTACAACGACTTTGCCCACTCACGGGTAAACCGGTTGGTGCGCTGACGGCGAATGTAAGTGTGTTCTCAGGACTTAAGGGAGAGGATCCTCTAGACGTATTTTTCCACAGGTAATATAGACCCATCAAACTTCCGCCCAAATAGTGCCGGTAGAATTCTTCCCCTGGTTCCTCAACATATAATTGACCAATGGAAAGGTCGACGTGTAAAATTTTTCCTGCGAATCCGTACAACATGATTTAACCCTCCAGCTCTTCAAGCTTAGTTTCGCTGTTGGCCGTAGTAGAATCCAACCTATTAGATCGTGCTGCATCTCGTGGGTTGGCTAACGACACAATCTTGCCGGCAAATTCTTGTCTATCTTCACTCTCATCTAGCTGCTGCTTCTTCAATCTGTATAACACCTCTTGAGTCAACTGGCGGTGCTTTCCGGCAATATCAGCCTGGATGCCAAAAAGAGCGATGATGACGCCAACCAATAGCATGCCAACACCAATACTTACCGACTGTGCGAAGCGGCCGATTCCCCGCTCGCCAATGATAAATAGGATTAGAAAACGAGTCAGCAAGATGATACCCGTCAATAAAAATGGTAGAGCAAGGTAAGAAAATGTCCGCAGCGGCTCGTAAAATGCATAAAGCCGGACGATTGTACTGGCCTGCGACTTGATAAAATGCCAACTACTTCGCTGCAAACGTGACGGTCTGGTAGGAGGATTGGTTTCCACAGGGATACTCACAATTCTCAACCCTTGTTTTCCAGCCTGGATAATCGTCTCCAGCGTATAACTATATCGGGTAAGTATATTCAATCGCAGCGCTGCTTCTCTCGAGTACGCCCGAAATCCACTTGGGGCGTCCGGAACTTGCGTGCCGCTGACCGTTCGAACAAGCCAACTTCCGGCTGATTGAAGTAATTTCTTCATTGGGGAAAAATGAGGCACATTTTCAATCTGCCGGTTAGCTATAACGATTTCGGCTTTTCCCTGAACGATAGGGGCAACCAAATTACTAACATAGCGCGCCGGATATTGGTTGTCGCCATCCGTATTGACAATGATATCAGCTCCAAGCTGCAGACTTGAGTCTATCCCCGTTGCAAATGCCCTTGCCAAGCCTAATGTTCGATTGTGACGGACGATATAATCGACCCCAAGCTTTTCGGCAACGACTACTGTCTCATCTTCACTGCCATCGTCAATGATTAACGTTTCGATGATATCTACACCTGGCAATTTTTGGGGCATCCCCTCAAAAACAGCAGGTAAAGTATCGGCTTCGTTTAGACAAGGCACCTGAATGATAAGCTTCACAAATTGGATTGTAAAACCTGGGCGGTCAAGCTGCAAACTGACATTGAGTCCATCCTATTCGTGCTTCAGTCCAAAGCGTCTTGACAGTAGTTTATTTTTGGAAGACAGCCAAACAAGTATACTTGGATAATGTCGATATATGATTTACACATTATCACTATTTTTAGTTTTCTGCAGAATGTCATCGATCTCGAACCAATGTAGCCCTGACCACAGGTAATTATCCAGGTTAATCTGCAGATCTTCGCTAACGGGCACCCCTTCGTTTCTCAGTAGCTCCGCTTGTAGTTGCGCACCAAAATCTCGATTGGCGATGCTGATTCTTCCCTGGCTGTTGACGACTCTTTGCCATGGCACATCGTCATAGGTCGGATCGTTCTGCTTATCTTTAAGTGCTCGGAGCGCATAACCCACAGCTCTGGCTGCATTAGGAGCTCCCAGCATATTTGCAATACGTCCATAGCTGGTCACTTTCCCTTTGGGTATGCGTCTGGTCACGGCATAAACTTGTTCGTAAAAGTTCCGCTTGCTCATTATCCACCTTCTACTCTCATCGTGATCTTAAATATTTCCTATTAGACTATTTTGGTTTTCAGATCAAAAGCTTCGAATCATTCATCGTTATTTAAGTTAATGTGTTTAAGAATTTCACCTGAAAAGCAAGTATCAATTAGACAAACGTCATGAATTCACCATGACGTTTATCACTACTTGCCCAAGCCAACACTGGTAATATATCTATAATATTTAGGTTAATTGCCACCGGCCATTTGTGTCAAGGCGAAGTCAAATAATAATCTAATCTGGTTTGTTTGGAACGTTTGCTCCTGAGCAGCACCAGCGGCCAATAATGGGGTCCTAGTACTCCGCAATTAAACGAATAACCGGTGGCTTCTTTAATAGATTGCTCTCCTGTCGCGCAGGGTCACTCAACGTCGAGCTCGATCACGGCTTAACATATAGGCACATAGCGCAGCCTCCTCAAAACCGCTAGAAAGGTCGTGATCTGGTTACTCCATTGACTTGGGTGGCCCTGCCACACTTTTGGCGAGCATCGAACTCTCCCGATAGAACAACCACCAATTATAGTAAGCCTAAGGAAAACTTTCTGTTTACCTGGGGATTACCCACGACCACCAGCAAGTTTTTTCGCAGTTGGCAGATTCTGTAATGTCCACATCGCCCATATGCCAGCGGCCGGACCCAATGCTAATATGGCAAACGCAAATTGCCATCCCACGATTTCGACCAGCAGTGGAATCAACCGAATGCTAAACAGAGTCAGCAGAAACCCCATACTCGTTTGCAGAGTTAAGGCCGTGCCAACATTTTTTGATGGTGCTAATTCGCTAACAGCAGCCGAGAATTGGGCTGAGTCAGCCACAACAGAAAATCCCCAAACCAGGGCCACAACAACCAATAATAATGGGTTCCCTCCATAGAGGAATCCTATGAGCAAAGACATTGTTCCACTGGTCAGCATTAAGGCGATCGTGACTGTCGTTCGACCAAATCTGTCTGCAACGGGTCCCATGATGAGACTGCCGATACCCCCAACCCCTATGACTGCGAATGCAACCAGAGCCGTCCATGTGGAAGAAATGCCTTGCTGCTCAAAACTCATTAAGATGAAAAGTGGTATCTATGTCCACATAGCAAAGAGTTCCCACATATGGCCAAGATATCCGATATTGGTTAAAGTAATATGTTTTTCGATCAGGAGTTTACCGACCTGACTCCACTGAAATCGAGGAGCCGGTGATCGATAAGGACCTTCCCATACAAATAGAGCCGCAATTACTGCTCCGAAAATCGCTGAGGCGGAGGCCAAATACATGACTGGACGCCAATCATTCACATTTCCGAATGCTCTCATCAGATGAGGCGATGCGCTGCCGAGGACGAGAGCGCCAACTAGTAGGCCAATCCCCAATCCTCGATCCCGCTTGGTCCAGGTCGTCATAATTTTCATTCCAATCGGGTATACGCCAGCAAGAAACAAGCCGGTTAGTAACCTGAGGACCAAAGCCGTCTCTAGATTTCTTGCCCAGAGAGCGATGAAGGCGGTAGTTAAACCTGCCAGCAGGCTAGATGCTGCGAACAGCCAGCGAGATGGCAACCTATCGGCAAGATTTAGTAGCGCCGAACCAAAAGAACCAATAACAAATCCGATTTGTACAGCCATGGTTAGCCAGGCTGCCCCCCCATCGGTTAATTGCCATGTCTCGATTAAAATTGGAGTGACGGCCGACGCCGAAAACCAAACAGCCAAACCCAGCAATTCAGCTAAGGCAAGCAAAAGCAATGTCCGCCATTTTCCGGGCAAGGCTTGGGAGATTGTTTCATCCATAGAGGCTATTTCGAGCTCAGATATTGTCATTTGAAAAGCTTATGTTTTGAACACTCATCAATCAGTTATGAGCATTACAACCAGAAGCATTTTAAAGAATGCAATCGACGGCCAGGAGGCCCAATCTTTTGGCAAGGGGTTACGAAAGATGGAACTTTTTTTCGCCCGCCATTAATGCAAACGATAGAGCATTTTCAGGCGGAGACACGGGGCAAACCCAACGAGGATGATAAGCGCATGAAGGATTGTAAGCAAAATTAAAATCCAAGACGATTCCGTCTCCGTTTGTCCCAAGATCGGCCCCCTTGATTGTGTCGAATAAGTATCGGCCGCCGCAATAGGTTTCTAAGCCGTTTGTTTTGTCTTTAAAGGGAATAAAAAGTCCTCCACCATAACCTTCGATCCAGAACAAACTAAGCTGCCCAAAGTGGCCCTTAATATCGAAATACACCTTTCCGACTCTCGTGAAATAAAAGTCCTCATCGGCATCCAATTTAAGGTGAAAGGTCTCTCTCTGTACCTGCTGGTCAATCATACCTTCGACGCGGCAAGCTCGATCAAAGTCAAAATAAGATAATCCAAGAAAGGATTTTTTTTGATTATCATCGAGCGGAGACTGGGGATGATGCTGGAACATGCCATTGCGCATGGCACGCCAATGTTGCCAGGCTACCTCGCGGCCCGCCTCCGGTGTTTCTCTTAAGGCCGCATAC
>JAHEJP010000351.1 GCA_024638855.1 Chloroflexota bacterium | reverse complement strand
CGGCCATAGATGAGAGTTGATAGATTGAACGCCCAAGAGCCAGAAGGGAGACCTATGGCCATGAATCAAGTAGTTAATTCAGAGGTGATAGATCATTTGTTGGCTTCCGATGAGCCCTGGACCCGCTACCGGACATTTGTGGATTTGTTAGGCCGCGACGAAGCAGATCGCCAAGTCCAGGAGGCGCGGGCGGAGATGGTCGTTCACCCGCAAGTTCGAGAATTGGTAACCGCGGCTGCCGGCTGGCCCGGCTATGCCCTCAAACGGCATAACGACGCCCGGCACCCATTGTACGCCTTCAGCACCCTGGCCGATTTCGGCCTGCGCTACGACGACCCGGGCCTGGCCGAAGCGTTGGAGGCGGTATTAGAGCGGCAGTCCCCAGAAGGCGCTTTCCAGACCCAGGTACGCTTGTACCGGCAATTTGGCGGTCTGGATGGTGAGTATTGGACCTGGATGGCCTGTGATGCGCCGACTTTGCTCTATACGCTGTTGGCCATGGGCCTGGGCGACGATCCCCGGGTGTGGCAAGCGGCCGAGCACCTGGTTGACCAGGCCACGGAGCAAGGATGGCTGTGCAGCGTCTCGCCAGAACTAGGTAAATTCCGGGGGCCTGGCCGCAAGGATGATCCCTGTCCCATAGCTAATGTCTATGCCTTAAAGGCGCTGTCGCTGCTGCCCGATTATCAAGACAGTCACGCAACCCGTAGGGGAGCAGAAATGTTGCTTTGGCATTGGCAAATCCAGAAAGAACGTAAACTGTATTTATTCGGCATTGGCGGCGACTTCCGCAAGGTGAAGTACCCCTATGTCTGGTATGACCTGCTGCACGTGGTCGATGTGCTCAGCTGCTTCCCCTTCATTCATGGCGATGAGCGCTTGCAGCAGATGGCGGCCGAGTTGGCCGGGCAGGCGGGAGAGGATGGGCGCTATACCGCTACCTCGATGTACCGAGCCTGGAAGGGCTGGTCTTTCGCCGATAAAAAAGCGCCGTCGCCCTGGCTGACCTTCCTGGCCTGGCGCGCCCAGCGCCGGATCAGCCTAAGTGATCGAATCAACCCAGTTGATTGAATCAACCTAGTTGATTAGGGAGTATAAAAAGCGATGTTGAAATCATTTTTAGAGGAGCCGTTGTTTCCGACCCACCATTGCATTACGGGCTCTTTGCGGCGCGTATACGAATACCATGACTACCCCATTAGCGAAGAGATGCTGTTGGGCTTAGGCGCAGGGGTGGGTTTCATGTATTGGCATAGTAAAGGCAGCGATCCTTTTTACGGTGGGCGGGCAAACATGGAACGGCCGGGCCACGAGGGTCTGGAAAAAACCGTCGGCCGGCGCACAGGCGTAGCTGTCGAATCATTCAGCACCAGCAGCGCCAAGAAGGCGGAAAAGAGTCTGATGGCCATGCTGTCGGCCGGAGAACCGGTGGCGATTTACGTGGATATGGGTTTCTTACCCTACCTGGAACTGCCAGAAGATTATCATTTTGGAGGCCATATGGTGGTGGTTTCCGGCTATGATCCCGAGGGCAATGAACTATTGATCGCCGACCGGGATGGGCGTAATTACACCATCACGCGGGGAGACCTGGCGGCCGCGCGCGGATCGACCTACAAACCGTTCCCACCGCGGCACCAGTGGTATACCTTCGACTTTGAATCCAGGCGCCGACCGGCGGCCGGGCAGATCTGGCTGGCCATCGACGAAGCGGCCCAGGGAATGTTGCGGCCGCCCATCAGCAACTTCGGCGTGAAGGGCATTCGAAAAGCGGTGCAGAAGACGCGGCAATGGCCAAATATCATGGATGAGGACAGTCTGCGCCGGACCTGTTTCAATATCTTCATCTTCATCGATGCCACTGGCGGCACCGGCGGTGGCATCTTCCGTTATATGTATGGCCGATTCTTGGAAGAAGCAGGGTCCATAACCGGCGACTCCCGCTTGGTGGCGGCCGGCCAGGAGATGTACCAGATCGGCGATTTATGGCAGGAGGTAGCCCTCGACTTCAAGCGGGCCAGCGATGCGCCCAATCCGGCCAGCTTGCTGGAGGAGATCACAGAACCGATGCTGGCCATCGCCGGCCGGGAAGAGGCGGTCTGGACTGAGTTGGCGGCACTTGTTTCTGAGGTTGGTGGCGGCCGGTAAAGCTAGTGATGAAAGAGTAGCCCGGCGCCATGTGGCCCGGGCTTTTTAGTTACGTATCAGCAACCCGCGCAATGCTTTTGTCAACAAGATGGATTCTCAGTATACTGAGTAAACTAGAGAAGGTTATTCTGATAGATAGGTTGAGCTGCAGTTAGGATAAAGGTTATGGTTCTAATTAAGAACCCCCCGAAACTTGTATATGATGACAGCGGTCGTTTGGTAGAAGTCATTTTATCGGCCGAAGATTTTACCGCCTATATACGTTCGCTGATGGCTGAAGAAGATTGGGAAACACTACCCGAGCATTTGCGAGATGCTGTTGACCGTTTGCTCATTGATGATGTCCGAAATGAGAAAAAGAATGCCTTTGATCTTGACGCTGTTCTTGGGGATTCACCAGGCAAGGAATGAGCTATCGCGTTGTAGTAACGGCCACGGCTGCCAAAGAACGTAAACGACTGGAATCAAAGTTTCTGCATCGCATTGATGCGGCACTTTGAAACCTGAGTGAGACACCGTGGCCATCGGGAGCCAAGAAACTTTCGGGGAGCAGACAAGATTGGCGGATTCGGATCGGAGATTACCGTATTCTCTATGAGGTAGATACAGAGCAAGAGCAAATAACTATCTGGCGTATTGCTCATCGACGAGAAGCCTACCGTTAGCCACAGACCCCACACCCCCTGTAATAATTTCGTAACTTTTGGGCAAGGCGGCCGGGCCAGCCGAACTGCTAGAAGAGATCACGGAAACGATGCTGGCCATCGCCGGCCGGGAGGAGGCCGTCTGGACCGAGTTGGCGGAACTTGTTTCTGAGGCAGGTACTGGCGACGGTCAATAGGACCAGAAATTGAGATAGAAGCCCGGCACCGCTTGGCCCGGGCTTTTTTGACTATCTTCCATGGTATACTATGTACGAATTCACTCTTTTCTTAGAGTCAGTATTATGGACAAATCTTTCCTGGAAAACAGACTTGACAAAACCGCCTTCTCGATAGCTGCACTTTCCGATGAATCAGACGAGAAAGAATATTGGCTCTCCAGATCTCCCCAGGAACGGCTGCAAGCCTTGGAACTGATGAGACAGAATATCTACGGTTATGATCCGGCTATCACCAGACTTCAAAGAATTCTTACAATTACTGAACTCATATGATGTTCAATATCTCCTCATTGGTGGTTATGCCGTAGGATACCATGGATATCCCCGTGCCACTGGTGATTTGGATATATGGGTAGCCATCAATTCCTTAAATGCCACCAAGCTCGTTACTGTATTAGAGGAATTTGGCTTTGATTTGCCTGATGTGACTGTCGAACTCTTTCAGGAAGAAAACAAGGTTATAAGAATGGGACTACCACCGGTTCGAATTGAACTGGTAACGACAATATCAGGTGTAACCTTTGACGAGTGTTATGCGGAAAGGATACAGGACGTTGTTGAAGGAGTATCGATAAATCTTATTAGCCTTCAAAAACTGAAAAAAAATAAGCAAGCAAGTGGTCGTTATAAGGATCTAAATGACCTAGAGAACTTACCATAGGTAGACAAAGCCTGTAATTGGGTAAGAAGCCCGGCGTCTTATGGCCCGGGCTTTTTATATTTCGAGAGATGAGCGGTAGCCACAAACCCCACACCCCCTGTAATAATTTCGTAACTTTTGGGCAAGGCGGCCGTAAGGAAGCAGTCTTAAACTCGGCCGTGAGGAATCGATGATGAAATTTTCCCGTTATCCAACAAAAGCATGGGCCTGGTTACTCCTGGCGGCCGGATTGGCTGCCTGTACTGGCGCTACGGAACCGGCCGAGCCAACATCTTTACCGCTTGAAAAAGAAACAGTTCAGCCAGGCCCCACAGAGCCTTCAGCAGGAACTGCTGCGACCGAATCATTAGCGGCGACATCGACAGCGCCAATGGCGACCGAGGTGTCGACGGATACCCCATCCACCCCTACGCCTTTGCCGGATCTGGCTTTGCCCGATCTGGGCCCGGCGCCCGATTTCACCAACGAAGTCTGGCTGAACACAGAGGCGCCCCTGACTTTGGAGACTTTACGGGGTAAGGTGGTGCTGGTCGAGTTTTGGACCTTCGGCTGAATTAATTGCCAACGGGTGATTCCCTGGGTCAGGGAATGGTATGAGAAATATGATGGCGACGATTTCACCGTGGTCAGCGTTCACTATCCAGAGTTTGGTTACGAAGAGCAGCTGGAAAATGTGGTCGAAGCGACCCAACGGTTGGGGGTAGCCTATCCGGTGGCCATCGACAATGACGGCCAGACCTGGCGAGCCTACCAACAACGCTACTGGCCGACGCGGTACGTGCTGGATAAAAACGGTCATATCCGCTACCAGCATATCGGCGAGGGAGCCTATGCCGAGACGGAAGCCGTCATCCAGGCGCTGATGGCCGAAGCAGATCCTCTGGACCTGGAAGGTTGAGTGGAGAAAAATTCCATTATTTGTTTAAACACACAGACAGGACACAATTTTTCCCCAAAATAAAGCCGCAGGCTTTATTCAAGAGAGCCGCTAGGCTCTTTCAGGGTTCACCCAAAGTGGTCCAGGCCTTGATAGCCCGTTGGTTTTGACGGCCGACGAAGAACCAGGTGATGATGGCCAGGAGGGCCAGGCCGGCGATGACGAGCAGGGGAGTGGCGGCTGGAAAGCGACTGGATAATATGAACGGAGCCAGAGCGAGCAGACCGGTCAGCAGGCCATAGCTGCCGCTACCGACTAGGCTGAACCAGCGGCCGCGCCTCTGCAGCATTGCCCGCGGATCTTCCCACTCTAGGTTGGCATAGACGAAACCCACACCGGTCGAAAAGGCCAGCAGCCCATAACCCATGATGAGCAGGCACAGCCAGGCATAGGGCATCCAGGCCAGGCTGTAGCGGGCCAGGAACCAGCTAAGGATGAGCAACAAGGTGACTATGATGGCGTAAGGGATGATCACGGCGAAGGATTTGGCGCGCAAGACGCGGCCGGGCCCGACGGGCGCCGCCTTGAGCAGGTAAAAGGCCCGGCCTTCCATGGCCAGGCTGGTGGTCGCTACCTGGGAGAAGGCCGACCAGCCGATCCACAGGATCATGGCCGAGATGATAACGCCGGGGCTGAAGGCGACGGTTATCAAGGGTCGATCGTCTCTCGTAACGCCTCGTTGAGATAAATCCAATAAGCCGCCGTCATCGCCGCCGGTGCCCAGCAAAAAGATGGCCGCAAAGACGACAGCGAAGATGATGCCTACCGCGAAAGTGGCCAACTGGCGCAGATCGCGAAAGCGCAAAAGCCAATCCTTGAAGGCCAGGCTGGCATCCAGCGACTCGCCGCCGAAGATGCC
>JAHEJP010000350.1 GCA_024638855.1 Chloroflexota bacterium | reverse complement strand
TATCTTCAGCCTTTGGAGAAATCCTAAACTGCACTTGGCGGTGCCGGCCGGGTGAGAGGATCGGAATCAATTGCTCGGAATCAATACATGAATATGTTGGACTCTTTCTAATCGTGACCAATAATTGTTCTGCAGGCGACCGGCCGATGTTGGATAGATTCAGTGCTACCGTGGTTTCATCCTCAGGAATGAGTTGTTTTGTTACCAACTTCACGATTATTTGCGCCTTGCCGTGTAATTCTTCTATCTGAGCTTTTATCAGACCCATCCAGCGATTGGCAAGAGATAAGACGACTGTATTTTCAATCTGAGGTGGCCAGCTACGTGATTGGTATTGCAGTTGTTTTAGCAGGCCGATCGCCTCATTCAAATAGATGATCCTGTCCTCAACCAGGTCAACTCGTTCGCTATCTCTTGTACTTGTCAGCGGTGGTATGAGACCGGCCAATGCTTCTGTATGAAGTCGATCCTGTTCCCGCTGATTGACTAACATCTGCAATTGAGGCAGAAGTAAACTTAATTCCGTTATCGTTGTAGCTGTCAACAAACTTTGGGCTGTTTGGTAGGTGATAACCCAATCGTTGATATATAGCCAGGATGGTTCTCGGTCGCTAATGGTTTCTAGAGTAGATGAGATGATCGGCAAAGCTGACTCCGGCTGAGCAGTCAATAAATACAGACCATCGGCCAGGCTTGCCAGATCGCCGTCACCTTCTTGCCGAGCACGATTAGCAAGGTTCAAGAGGAAATCAGGAGATCCACCCGTGTGGTTATATTCTGAGTCCAGGAGAAGTAAGGTTTTTTCTGGTTCTTGCTTGACCTTTTGCATAAACCGATTAACACGCGCGGAGGGCAAACGAGATTGTCGGACATAGGCAAATGTTCCTCCGATAACACTGACTGCTAATAAGGCGCCTATCAGAAATCCAGGAAGAGGAGATCCTCCTGGTATCGGCGCTGGACCACGAGCCGGAACGACCTGTCCTTGATGCGAGCCGTCATCGAAGAGAAACCTATAGATTACATCTACCGAATCTTCTCGCGGCGAAGCAGGCCAGAAGAGCGTATCCTTGCCGCTGGTGGCTATTCTGTCACCTACATTTGCCCACTCCCCAGATTCAGAGTCGTAAATTTCTAGCGATACAGTAACTGGATCGTTTTCAACATCGATAACAGATACGGAAATACCGTATTCTCCCTCTGACAGTTCTATTTGTGGATTAACTAATAAAGGAGGGCGATTGGCCTCAGATCGGAATAACTGAACGATGCCATTTTCAGTAACGGCTACTAAATCAGATTGAGGCCCTGATAAGCGGCGAATTCCAGCAATTTTGAATACTTCACTTGCCAGATTCAGAAGGTCGCTCTTGTTACCATCGTCGGCGTCAAGGAGATAAACTTGACCGTCTCTATTGCCAACAGCGATATCAGGTTTGATATCCCCGTCTAAGTCCCCCCAATACAGTGATGAGGTGCGGCCCATTCCAAATCGACGCCAAATAATATCCCCGTCAAAGCCGATCCTAAGTATCTCTTCTTCGTCAGTGCTAACGTAAATGGAGTCATTTGCAGGCACAGCATTTGTTGGCAGTCCACCTAGGGGTATTTGCCAATTCTGGTTTCCACGCGTACTGGTGCTTCGCAGTGTTCCATCATCAAGCCCAGTAATGAGCACCGTGAGCAATCTTTCGTCTCTCGTAATCTGATCCAGGCTCGAAATTGAGTTAAGGTAGCTGGCCAATCTGGTGTTAGTTGTCCCTTTGATATTCAATCTATAGATGCTATTCGCACTGGTCCCAACGATAATTTCGCTGCCTCGCGAGTCGTTTACAAGCATCAGATAATCGACACTAGCATTAACGTGTGCTTGCCAGAATTCATCTCCGTTTAGTGAATAAGTGATAACTTGACCATCCGACGTACCGACGATCAACTCCGGTGGACCGCTTCGGTTTATGTCGCCAACGAGTATGCTTGATATCGTTGTCCCCAATGGGCGACTCCATATAAGGCGACCATCCGGCCTCAAGACCTCAATCCAAGCTTGAGATTCACTGCCTTCTTCACCTATGGCGTTGACATCATTACGTATAGCAATAATTGTGGGAAGAGTTTCTGAACCCGTTTTGGCAATTTCCAGTTGACTGACAACGCCTCCAAGATCGGCAACCCAAAGAAGATTGCCATCATTATCAAGCGCATGCAGTCGACCATCCGTGGTGCCAATCAGTAACTCTTGTTGGCTATCCAGATCAATATCGTCTACCAAGACAGATTCAGGCTTGGCGCCCATTCGATAATCCCATTCTTCGAAGTACTGCTGGGCACCAATACCAGGATCAACCAACTCAATTGTGGCGAAACGAGTAAGAAGGAGTTCGCTTTTTCCATCGTTGTTAATATCTAGGATCTTGCTCAAACCTAAAGCATCGGTTATATCGACTGAGGGCTCGAGTCGCCGGCCGGCGCTGTCCAAGAGAACAATATCAACTTGATCCTCATCTCGATCAGAATTAGCTAAAACTACTGCCATTGCGACAGGGCTAGTCGAACCTTGCGACTTGAAGGGAGCGCTAATTGCTTGGACCGGATTTTGAGCAGTGGCGCCATAGGCATCACTCCATAAACGTCGACCTAGCCGATCGTAGGCGATGACAGTTCCGCTAGAAGTTCCAACAACTAATGCTGGACCATCTTCTAATTGGGCCATGGTTAAGGCAGTAATGGCCTTATTCGGAGAGCGAAAAGGCCATATCCTTTCACCGTCGGCATTATACAGATAGACCCGGTTCAATGAGGTAGCGATCGCAATATCTATGTCGCCGGCAGGGTCAAATTCTGCCAATGCCAGCGCTGAGATAATACCGCTATTGGACCTTTCCCATCGCTGAAGTCCATCCTCGCCTATGACAACTAACTTGCTAAATCCGTCGTCATTGAGGTAGGTATAGATAATTTCATCATAACCATCACGATCTAGATCTGCTGCACTTAACTGGGGCATTGCGGTTTCTGCAGGAGTATCAGAGAATTGAAATTCCCAGACGATCTGTCCCTGACTATTAAATCGAAATAACCGACCATTAGACAGGGCTATTAATATATCATCGCTTGCACCATCGTCAGTTGTAAACCGCGCCAATGCTGCTGATGGTGCAGCCAGTGGCCGTTGCCAAAGCTCTTCGCCGTTTCCACCAATGAGTGAGATATGAGCAGCAGTAGCGATGACGACTTCGTCATTTTTTGGGTCATAACCCTGTGCCCTTATCGCCAGAATTTGCCGGATTTCCTCAGGAGCTGAATAAGGGATTTGCCAGAAGGCTTGGCCATCTGAACCTACAAGGATCAGGTTTAAACCGTCGGCAACGACAATAAATTCTTCAATTCCATCTTGATTAACATCAGCACTTTCAACCAAGCTTAAACGACCGGGGGCGTCATAGCGCCAGTAAATTGGTGTTGATGTTTGGGCGAACAAGTATTGCGGAAGCAGTGACAGTACGCCAAGAAGAATTATCGATAAATAGATCAATCGACGCTCTGTTAGAAATCGAAGATTCAACGGCTTTTTATTATTCTGGCTCACGTAGCGCATAGCCCACGCCCCGTTCGCTGACGATCCAATGATTATAAGGCTCTATAGCACGTCTAAGCCGTTTGATCAGTGTCTTCAAGCGATCCGGATCATCTAATAAAGCGTCCCCCCAAACCGCGGCCTCTAAATCCTCCCCGGCCACAACCTGACCAGAATGCTGGCCTAAGCGGACAAGCAAATCAAATTGTGAAGTCGTTAGACCTAATTCAATATCATTTGCATGAACGGTGTGACGCTTCCGGTCAATAACGAATGGACCTACTTGCACAAGGCCAACAACACCTTGGCGGCGAACAAATCGACGGAGCATTTCGCAACTGTATTCGTATCCACCGCTGTCTGGCAACAGCAGGCATTGTTGTTCAAGTTGTCGTAGTACATCAATAGGACCATCTTTAATAGCAAGACAATATTGTTCCTCGACAGACAATATCTTCCACAAATAGCTAAGGTGCGATTCAGACTCTATCTCTACAGATTCATCAAGCCACCTGCAATCATCAGCTTCAATAATCTCTGGTTCTTGAACGAGAGCGTTGAAAGCATGATAGCCGGCAATATGCAGGAAGAATGGATGGGTTCCGACCAATGATATAATATGGCGGTCCAAGTTGGCGCTGAATTCTATGGGGGTTCCTTCCAGGCGGCGCTTTAATAAATCCAATGCCTCATCTATAGCAAATAGCCCCAATGAAAGGGTGACGAAGATATTAAAAAACGGGGAACTCAAAATCTCTTTGTCGGCCGTAATGGCAAACAAGGGTCGTTGACTGGCGGTCAAAAATGCTAAACCGTACTTCGTCGTAAGTCCTCTAAGCCGGGCAAAAAAGTAAGGAGTAAGTCGGGAATTTCCCGCCAGCAACTCAAATTCATCTAAGATAATGACGACTGAGATGCCAGCATTAACAATAGCATTTAAAGCCCGATCAAGAGCCCGGTAAGTGCCCGGTCGCTGAATTGATTCTACGTTCAAACCAACAGCAAATGCAGAGTCTGTGACACTCGTAAGCAGCGCTTCGTATATCTCCTCCGGTGGCGAGCCACCCAGTTCTTGGCAATCAACGAGAGCGAAAATCGTTTTGTAGCGATCATTGTCTGAAGGAGCGACTGTCGAAAGACGACCCAGTTGGAGTAACAGGGAACTCTTGCCTATACGACGCGGTCCTACGATCGATGCACTCTGCCCATTTCTACAAAGGCCCACTATTTGGTTTATTTCGGCTTCACGACCGTGAAATTCTTCAGCTCTACGAATAGCGCCCCTGTGGAAAAATGGATTATCTATACTCATGGCTTAATTGTATTACCAAATTTTTGTTTCGTTAAAGTTTTTATGGGCCGATAACCTTTACCACATTGTTGTTCGTATGATTTGACAGGATCTAATATTTGTAGTCTCGATTAGATTCATAGATGATCTTCATGGCTGTTGCTGCCGGAGCGTCGTATTCTTTCTCGTAGCGTCGGGTTTGCTGGCTTCGACTGATATTGAGCACTCTTCGAGCTCTAGTGATGCCAACATAAAGGAGTCGCAATCTTTCGCAGATGATGTCAATATGAGCAGAGTCTGTTGCTGAACGACCTGGGTAGATGCTTGACTCGATTTCCATCAGGTGCAAAAGAGCTGCTCTCGATTCGGCTGTGGGATCGCCATTCATGAAATCTATAGTGCCCAGAAAAGTATCATCGAGATCACCCGGAATCCACAGGCTGTCAATTCCTACTAAAAAAACAACATCCCACTCTTTTCCCTTGGCACTGTGTTGTGTAGAGAGGCTTATCCGGCCAGGTTCCGGATCATATCCTAAATCAACTCCAGCATTCCTCAAATGATGTCGACCACGAGCTATCTCATTTAATTGTTCAGCTAGCTCAGGTAAACGCCAATCAG
>JAHEJP010000349.1 GCA_024638855.1 Chloroflexota bacterium | reverse complement strand
GTTTTGTTCCTCAACAACAGGGCCTGACTCGGCCGGTATCGGGGCCGCCAATCACCTCGCCGCAAGGCTTGATCTAAAGGCACGATGTGTTTCGCCGCTGCCAACAATAAGGCTAGGACCGATTCGGCCACTGGCACGGCATTATGGTGCAAGTTATGCACGTGAATAGATGGGAAGTCCAGCATTAGTTCTCGCGTCACATCCGGAAGCCCTGACCAGGGAATGATCAAGGTATGTAAATCCGGTGCGGATAGAAGGTGATCGCGCTGCGGCCGTCCAGCGATGAGGATCATCGTCTGGGCTGGAACCGGTTCACCATCGCCAGCTAATAAATTGATCCTTGGATCTATTTTACTTCGCAGAACATCAATAATTTCTTGGGGTGGTGGCTTCAAGTAATAGACAGGTATCATTTTGTTGGCTGGATTACTAAGGCGATAAATCCCAGCGACTCCTGATAACTATTGGCCTTTCCACTCGGCCGGGCGCTTGTTGATGAATGCGTCCATGCCCTCGCGCTGATCATCTGTGGCAAAAAGCATGTAAAAAAGTCGGCGTTCCAGGGCCAGACCTGCCTGAAGGCTTGTTTCATAAGCGGCATTGACTGCTTCTTTGCCCAATCTCAGGGCAACAGGGGCTCTGGCAGCGATCTCGGCTGCGAATTTGATGGCCTCCTCCAGATACAATTCGGCCGGAACAACCCGGTTGACCAGGCCGTGCAACAAAGCCTCATCGGCCGAAAGAAAACGGCCATTTAAGACGATCTCCATGGCCAATGCTTTGCCCACAGCCCGGGCCATGCGCTGGGTTCCACCGGCTCCTGGTATGACCCCGATATTGATTTCAGGCTGGCCGAATTTAGCTGTTTCGCTGGCGATTATCATGTCGCATGCCATGGCCAATTCACAGCCGCCTCCCAAAGCATAGCCGGATACAGCGGCTACAACCGGCTTGACGATGCGACGCAAACGATCCCAATAATCGATGAAGGGATTGTTGAGCATATCGACCGGTGTAGCCGTTGCCATCTGTTTGATATCGGCTCCAGCTGCGAAGGCGCGCTCATTACCCGTCAAGAGTATACAGCCAACTTCATCATCGGCGTCGAACATTTCAAGGGCGAAGATCACCTCTCCCATTGTCTCTTTATTCAGCGCATTCAACGCCTTCGGCCGATTGAGTTGGACGATACCAACGCCATCATCCTTACGAACCAGAATATTTTCAAAGACTTTGTCGTTTGACATATTTGCCCCCTACAAAGTGTTTCACGGTTCCCAGTTGGACAGAATCCCTAAGTTCCGTTCAAACTCGATAATCATCTTCTTCCTTGGGCCAGAGTCGCCAAATAATGATGGCGTATAAAGCGCTGGCCACCAGGTATAGATTTCGCAGCTGGCGAGGATCAACCTGGCCGGCCGGAAATAGTTGCCAAGCAGACCAGCTTTGCATGGCCTGGACCACGACTGTTCCCAAGAAGCTGCCAGTTCGTAAACGAATAATGCCGTAGACAATGCCCCATACAATGAAGTAAAAAGCGCTGCTCGGCATCACGACATAGGCTTCTTGTAAAGTCAAAATAGCGATGGCACCAAAAAAGACGCCGCTGGCTATCGCGGCCGTTAGCGGGCCAAGCCATTCAGCCACGCTTCGGAAAAACAGTCCATAGGACCACAATTGAACGCAGAATGCCTCAAATAGTAATAGATAAATGAAGGATAAGCGCGACGGGTCATCGGCGCCTGGGCCCGGTTCCACTGTAGCCAGGCGGGCGATGAAAAATGCGACCCAGACCAGAACGGAGAAGCCAATGCTGGCCAGGAACGGCCGGCCGAAACGCAGCCCCAAACCTTTCAGCCCGTACCATCGCCAGCCAAGAAGCCAGCTCACAATGCCGGCCCCGCCTAATTGCAAGGCGGTCTGGCTCGGATCTTTGCCGCCAAAGTTAGCCGAGCCACTGACAATAAAAGAAAAAAGTAATGCACCGGCGAGCGGCAAAAGGATAGACAAAAGGACGCGGAAAGTGGCGGATAATTTAACTGGCGTTTTGACCGACATACAGGCTGAATTTTAACATTGAAGGTGAGCGAAGGCACTCTATGCCACCATATCATTACAATAACAAGACCCGCACACCGATTATCACACCTTTTGCGAAGTGGATTCAGTGAGATAAAGATTAGCCACCGAGGACAAAACTCCGTTAAGAAGCAATTTTCACTCGACAGCAATCCGACTGTAGGCTATACTTACAGTCGATCGGATTCGTCCGTGAGTGCCCTGCCGATAGCGGGGCGCTTTGTTCTAGAGCTTGGGATATTCTTAAAAATTATTCCAATTGGGGAAGCAGCAAGCTGATGCTTAAGAGATATGGTCTTATGCATCTCGATTAGCTCCTTGCCTCTGACACCTTGTTTTCCTGCCCTAGAGTCACCAGCAGAATAACTCATCTATTGGAGTAATTCTCGGCCGCATGAAGATGCTTGCAGGGCGGCTGGAGAGGTTAATTCATGAATAATGACACTGTTGTATATGTAACCGAAGAAGGTTTAGAAAAGATCAAGGCTGAACTCCACTTCTTAAAAAATGAACGGCGCGAGGAAATCTCGCATCGCCTGGAATTGGCGATTGCCCATGGCGATTTGTCGGAAAATGCCGACTATGATTACGCCAAGCAAGAACAGGCCTTCGTCGAAGGTCGAATCAAGGATCTAGAGGATTCTCTACGCCGGGCGGAAGTCATCGAGAATGACGGCCGGGCGGATAAGGTCCGGGTAGGCTGTACGGTAACGGTGGCCGAGAAAGGGTATGAAGATGAACCCGAAAGCTATTTTATCGTCGGCATTCACGAAGCCGATCCGGGCAACGGCCGTATCTCCAATGAGTCACCCATCGGCCGGGCTTTGCTAGGCGCTAAGGTAGGTCAGGTTGTGACGGTTAAAGCACCGGCCGGCGATATTCAAATGATCGTCCAGGCGATTGAATGAGAGCAATCTCTAAACAATAAATGCAAAAAGAGCGCATTCCGCGCTCTTTTTTTATTTGGTTCAAGAGTCTCAGGCGGGTCAGTAGGTTATAACTCGCGGTAAAGCTTTTGCCTGTGAGACCCAATTCTCCACCATCGACAAGGATGGCACACGACGAACTAAGCGTTTCTCCTCGTTAACAGAAGTTATTTTTACTTGCAGGTTTTTTGGATTGCGTCGCGCCAGCTCAGGAATTGTATCCACACCGGCCGTTTCTAGAAGATCAGCATATTCCGTGCCGATACCACTTACACGATAGAGGTCCGCCTGATTAACCCAAGTCAAGATGATCTTAGGGCTGATTCCAGTTTGGCTGGCAAGTTGGATTCTACCTTTGCGATTTGCACCTTCTACAAGCAATATTTCGGACGAGTTAATGCCCGCTTCCATCAGAGACGTAGCATATTTGGGTCCTATGCCATCAATTGAGGTTAATTTTCTTGTCCTCCCAGCTGACCGGTATTTAGCTTTGGGCTTAGTTGCACCTTCATCAAGTCTCGCGCCAAAAACACCTAGTGGTAGCGATAAAAGCCGGCGTACAAACTTAATACCCTCATCAAGCTGCGTTTGTCCCGTCACTTTCATCAGGCCTGCTGCCACTAGGCAATCATGTACATATACGTTTATCAACAGTCTCAATTCGCCCTGTTTTTTCGGCGTAAGTAGAAACATAACCTGTTTTGTGTCTTCATTTGGCAAGACTATTATGTTTTGCCAGGCATTTGAAAGAATGAAATCCTTCGTGTCTATCTCTATGAGGACTTCCAGCGAAGTTGGTTTACCGAGGTCATCGCGGGAGAAGTTCAATAAGAAATCCTCAGACTTTACGTCCTCTGCGGAAGGAGAAAATTCAGCCCTATCTTCGAGCAGCTGGCGCAACCCGCCCGAATCAGGTAAACGGATCATAGTCATGAGTTCTGTTTCTTCGCCCACCTTTACTTGTTCAGGTAATGCGGCATCCAGGAAACGTTCTTCCCTATATGTATCTGCTGCCACTTTAATGGGCTCTGGCGTCATCCATAGGCGGCCAGATCGCAGGCGAAGAAAGAGTGTGGGCATCCAGGCATCGGGTCGTGCCGACACCACCCTACGAGCCACAGCAACCGCCCGGTCAATTTGACCCTCCCTCTGTAATTCCTCAAAAAAAGTTGGAATAAACCGGGACGCTGTTTCCATGGTGATGTTACCCTGCATAGCCAACACAGCCGGGACACCACCTGCAGCTAACTGGGGGCCTAACGCTGCTAAAATGCCTCCACCGGCACTCCCTGATGCACCATAACTCCCTGCACTCTGACACGAAATCAGCATAACCAATCTGGGGAACTGTGGTAGGTCAAGGAGCTCTGATACGAGCAGCCGGCCCTCAGTGGGTAATGTCAATCCATCCTCATCAGCCATATAGAGAATTGATCGCCCCTTGATCAATTCCCCATGGCAAACGAAATATAGGATGTCGTAGCCGTCCCGCAGACGAGACATCAGGTTACTTATAGTCGCCTGCTCAGGTTCGGCAATCACTTCCAATGAAATATCACCCAAACCCTTCCGCAACACTTCCAACTCTAAAGGAACATCGATTGGCGATAGTCGCCTGCTTGAAGGCTCGTACGTCGATATATTGTGCGGAGCAACAATAAACGCCAATGCTCGTAAGCTTGATTTGGGTATCGTCGATACTAATTGCCAGTCCGTGCTACTAAGATAGCGCGAGAACAATACCTTCTCTTGCATGGCCAATGGCAAGTCTTCCTTCAGAAGCCGAAGCGTTTCCCAGCATATGTCATGTAATTCGGGGGCAGCAGGATCCAAGGCCAATGAAAAGCGGAGAGAGTTCTCACCAGCACGCGCCATCTGGCGCGATTGAATGTACGCATCTCGGGCTGCTTGGCTCTCCAAGAGAGACTCGCCCAGAATTGTCCCGTACCCTATGGGGTTTAAGCGGTTTACGAGTAGGTCGGTCCAGCCGAAATGAACGGTGATCCGTTGCCCAGCCAATGGTCGGGTATCAGTAGCAGCACCAGGGTGCCAAAAGCGCATGTCAAGAGAGTAGCGATCTTGCTCACGCACCTGGAGATTAACTTCAAGCGTCGCACATTCGTCCACTTGGCCATTCCTTTGCAAGATAAAAGGAAGAAAACCTCTGTACCCCATTCAAGTGGTAGCTTATTTTCGACCACATGTACAAAAAGATGACTTAATATTCGGAATTACACCCTACAGTATATATGAGGACAGATTGCTATGTCTATGGTGATTGTAAGCATAGGGTGTAGTAAAAACCCGTAAAGAAAAGAGATAGACAAAAAGAGCCTCTTGTGATTTTGTTATGAAAGCGCAAAACAAAAAACACAAGGAGGCTCAAATGAATTTTAGCACAAAGCTAACCCAAGAAGGTGTCGAGCAACTGGCGACTTTATTAAGCGACTTGGTTGTGACGTATGTCGAAGAAGAAGAAAGTGTCGGCCTGG
>JAHEJP010000348.1 GCA_024638855.1 Chloroflexota bacterium | reverse complement strand
TTCTTTGCCCCGTGCATGTAGATGGCATGGACGGTCTCATCGTAGGCGAAATTGCGCGTGACTATAAACGGCTGATCGCTCTGTGCGGTTGCCATTGATCCAAATTCAGCGCGTGCCAAAAAATTTATGATCCAGGCATTGTCTTTGCCGCGTTCTTTGCGACGGATTTTTGTGTAATCTTCGGGTGTTCCCATTTTTTCTTTTTATCCGTTGTCCACTAACAGTAATAGGCCTGAATTCGGCGACAAAGCGGTGAGAATCGGACACTTCTCTTTTGGATAAAATTTATTTTCCAATCCACACATTTCAAAAAGAGGGACCCTCCATGAGGATAGTTGAACTGTTCTGCGATGTCGATGATGTCTGTCTGGCGTTTGAACAATGGCTGACCAGCCGAGAACTGGACCCAGGGTATCGATGAGTTGCCCGGTAAAATCTAGGGCGCGTCGGGCGGAGTCTGTCGTTTCTATGGCCTTGGTTTTGCTGGACATGGGCGGATTTTATCATAACGACCCGCTTGGCTACTTACAGTATCGCCGTACAGAAACTTGCGGGGTTTTTGGGCTTCAGTTGCTCTCCGGGTTATGGATTGAAACCCCGCAAGTTTTAATCTCGTCAAATTAACTTTTCCTACCGGTGATTATGGCGTAGAAAGAACTGATCAGGGGCAGCGAATGACGGCCTGGGCCCAAAGACAACCGCCGCAAGCCGGGAAACCGTTGCCCAGGCAATCTTCCTCGTTACTGTCCAGCAGATCGCAGCCGCCGCAAAATGTGCAGGGGGCAAAGGCGAAGCGCTGGACTCTTTCGCGGTAATCGACGTACTCTGACTCTCGCCACAGCTCCAACAAACCGGTTTGTGATACATTGCCAATGATGTGGCGTTTGGAGATACGCCGCCGGCCGTTTAAATAATTGACGTGGGTGTACAGCAGGGGAGGGCAGGGACTAACGCTGCCGTCCCAACCGATGGCCATGGAACCACTTTCGATGAAGACACAGACGTCGTTCCGGCCGCCGAAGTTATTGCCGGCATAAGTCACATTTAAGTTGCTGTTTAGAGCCTGGAAGAAGGGTTCGCGGGTTTCCTCGTTTATCTCCATCTTGGGCAGATTCACCTTGGGCAACCAGGGCGAGGGAAGGTAGGTGATGTCGTTCAAGCAACGATCATACAGGGTCTCTTGCGTCATCTCCTCGGTATGGGGCAGGACGTTGCTGACCATGAATTGTTTGGCGCCCAGCCGCCGGCCGAGGGCCAGGACCTGGGGTAAATCGGCCAGGTTGCGTTTCATGGCCACGAAGGCGATGCCGATGACCGGCGTCGGCCGGTGGGCCGGCGGCCGCAGTCGTTTGAACCGCTTCAGGTTGGCCAATACCTTGGGCAGTTCGGCCCCAAGGCGCACGTCGGCATAACTCTCTGGCGTCGCCCCGTCGATGGAGACCCACAAGGTGTCCAGCCCGGCGGCGATCAAGCCGCGGGAACGTTCTTCATCGAGCAGGGTGCCGTTGGTGATTAACTCGGCCCGGGCGCCCAATTCTTTGACCTGGCGGACCATCTCGATGGTTTGGGGATGAAAGAGAGGTTCTCCCAAACCGCCGAAAAATATGGTCGGCCGGGGTGTAATCTCGCTCAAGCTGTCCAGGATTCGCCGGAAGGTTTGGCCCAACATTTGGCCCAGCTCCGTTTGCCAGCTCTGGCGAATACAGGTCCGGCAGCTGATATTGCAGCGATTGGTCGGCTCGAGGTAGATCTTTCTCAGGTGGGTGACCGGCCGGTGCAAGCGGAAATTATGGCCGTCCAACTCGATGCGGGCCCGGGCTCCTGGCTCCAGACCAAATTCTTTGGCCACGCCGGCTGGAACGACTAGCCGGCCCTCATCGTCTACTTCAGCCCACAGAACGTTTGATGTATCCATAATCGAACCTTGTCAGGTCTGGCAACACCAGCTTAATCTTCAGGCAGGCGCAAATGCCCGCCACCAGCCTAATCATTATAGATTCGCCGGCCCTAACCCGTCAGTGATGAAGATCATCAATTTCGCGTGATGGATAGCCTTGCCCAGAGTCGGTGAATCCGAATTTTAGTGCGACAGACTTCATATTTCCCTACAGCGCATAGATCATTCCCAGTGCCTTCAGCCTATCCACCGATTCGTCGATATCGGTCGAATCCACAAACTGCCCAACCCCGCCCACGTGCCGGGGCAAGGCCTTGACCACTTCTGATTCAATTGCCTCATGGAGTGCGTCCACAAAACGATCTGAATGGGGCACCAGATAGGGTCTCGAGTGAAAATTCGCGACTCGGACCTCAACCGACTCGGTCACCCCTAGCTTGTTATGCATCTCGCCAAGGTGCAGGTAGGCCCGGTTCATCCACAATTCCCGTTCCCTCCATGTCCTTGTTTCCAGAATAAACAAAAAAATCGACTCCAGCCGCCGCCCGTTTTCCAACCGGGCAAAGGCGCTGCCCAACCATTTGGCGTATGGTACGTATTCTTTTTCGATAAGAAAGGCCAGCTTCATGATCTCGCCGATCAATCGCCCCCCAATGAGTCGGGAACCAAGCTCATCTCCGACGTCTCCGCACCGTCCCAAAAAAGGCTCGAGCTGGTCGATTCGACGCCACTGGTTGGCCATCAGGTACAACCAGATATCATGCGGATACCAATCAAGCCGTTGGCGAACAAGACCCAAAAGCCCCAGCCCATCATGAAAGACGCGCCCTGAGCGTAAGGTGCGCAGGTGCTGGGACGGCATGGTGAGCCAGGCCAGGTCATCCACGGGTTGAGTCGCGTCCACCCCAAGGTATTCCTCGGTAAAGCCCCGTACGGTAGCCAGCGTGACCCCATGATTGATCGGCCGCTCGCCGGTGAAAGCGATCAGGCCGCCGTCGATATCCGGATTGGCGAAGTGGGTTGGATAGCCCATCACCTCAAAAGGCAGTTGCCGGGCCATCAGTTCCATAATCGATTCGCCAACCGAAACCAGGTCCGCTTCTGCCAGGAACAAGGTGACCCTCGGCCCCCAATGATGATCGCGAGACTGGTGGGTATCAAAGCCCATGACATCTGATCCCCGCTCCAGCCGGCCGGCCGAATAGCGTAGTTGGGGGTAATTTGTAACCAGCAAGGGGCGGACCGCCTCCTCGTAAAAACGCTGGCAAAGTTCCATTCCCGGCACGAATGGCGGAAGTTGTTTCTGCGTCATGGGCTATATTTCCTCACCAGAACCAAATTGAGAATTGTCATTCCGATTGAAGTTAACGGAATGAGGAATCCCTGAAACCGTACTGAGGGCAGAAAGTTCAGTTTTACAAATACGTTCCGAACCAGGCCAGGACCCGTTTCCAGGCGTCAGCGGCCGCCTCGGGATCGTAGACTGGCCGGGTATTATTGAAGAAAGCGTGGTGAGCCTCTTCGTAAAGGTGGATCTCATGAGGAACACCCTGCCGTTCCAACTCTCTTTCGAAGGCGCGGACATCGCTTACCGCTATGCCATGATCTTCGCCGGCATAAAGGCCCAGGACCGGTACCTCCAGCCTGGCCGTATCGGCTTCAGATAACGGCCGGCCATAGAAGCAGACCGCGGCTCCGATATGGCCATCTTCGGCCGCGGCCGAGAGCGAAAGGCCGCCGCCCATGCACCAACCGACCACTCCCACCTTCTGAGAGTTGACCGTAGGCAGCCCTTTGAGATAGCGCGCCGCCGCCCCAATTTCGGCCACGGCCTTATCCCGATCTAGGGCCATGGCCAGTTTACGGGCTTCGTCCGGTTCGCTGGCCGCTTGCCCATGATAGAGATCCGGGGCCAGGGCAACATACCCCTCGGCCGCGAAACGATCGGCCACCTCCTCGATATGGGGCACCAAGCCCCACCACTCCTGAATGACCACCACCGCCGGGTGCCCGCCCTTATCATCCGGCCGGGCCAGATATCCGGGCGTCGTACGGCCGTTCGACGGAAAATCCACCATGCTCGTTTTGATATTCATCCTTGGACCCTCCAGTAATTCCTCTTATGGTTCTGTGTCCTTCTTTATCTTTTATTACCCTCTTTCTGTCAAACGTTGCACCTGTATTTAGATTAAATGAACAAATAATAGTGTATAATGTTCATACCCTTGTAAGTTTGGCGCTTACGGATGCACAGTCCCTGAATTCGCCGCGAGGAGAGTCTTGACCATCATGACGAGTGTAGGGGTGGCAGCATGGGCTCTTTCTACTAACTCATATTCCGAGGAGAAAAATCAAATGAAACGTTGGAAAATCGTTCTGATTGTCACCACCCTTATCGTGGCTATCGCCGCGTTGAGCGCGGTGGCCTACTCAGCCATGCCCTCCGATGATCTTGTCGTTATTTGTGAAGACCTGTACGGTGATGTCTTCGGCGTACCCAATGGCGAACCGTTGGGTCCATGCCAATGGGATATGGCGCTGATCAATGCTGGCGATAACGGCAGCTACCAGTACGCCACCGGTGAGGGCGTCACGGTTGGCGTCATCGACAGCGGCGTCGATCTGACCCATCCCGACATCGCCCCCAACCTAGACGTGGATCTCTCCTGTTCCTTCATCTTTGACGATACGCCCACGGCCAACCCGGCTGAAATCGCTAACGGCGACTGTTCAAACAAAGCGGCCGTGCAAGATCTCAGCGGTCACGGCACCCACGTCGCTTCGAATATAGCCGCACCCATCAACGGTATCGGCATCGCCGGCATCGCGCCTGAGGCGACCATCGTGGGACTGAAGGCCTGCACCGAAGTGGGTTACTGCTTCGCCGACTCGGTGGCTGCGGCGCTGCGCTACGCCGGCGACCAGCAGCTGGACGTGGTCAACCTGAGCCTCTTCGCCGACCCCTACCTCTTCTATTGCAAATCAGAAAGGGAGCAGCGAGCCATCTTGAAGGAGTTGGAGTCGGCCGCCCGCTACGCCCAGCAGCAAGGCGTGCTGGTGGTGGCTTCGGCCGGCAATGAGCAAGCTGACCTGCAGCATCCGGGACTGGACGACATCAGCCCCGACTGGCCGCCTGGCTCAGAAGAGATTCGTGACGTGGGCAACAACTGCCGCGTGGCTATGGCTGAATTACCGGGCGTATTGACCGTATCGGCCACCGGCCCGGTCGGTTACCCGGACTATGATCTATGGATCGCCGATTACTCAAGCGTGGGCATGTCGCGAGTCGATGTAACGGCGCCGGGCGGCGATTACTTCCAGGCCACTGGCACCGTCCAGGACGCTGTCCTTGGAGCTGTTCCTTTTAATTCAGATATCTGGAACGGCTTCGATCCGCTCAACGCAGTATTTCCCGGCATCACCGCCATCGATGGTGGCGGCGGCTATGTTTACTTGAATGGCACCTCGATGTCCTCGCCGCACGCGGCCGGCGTTGCAGCCCTGGTCAAGGAGATGCATCCGAATTGGAGCCCTGGCGCGGTCAAGGCGGCCGTGCAACGATCGGCCCAGCACCTCGACTGCCCGGCCGATTGGCAACCGT
>JAHEJP010000043.1 GCA_024638855.1 Chloroflexota bacterium | reverse complement strand
TTACCCGAGCCTGAAAGGCCGGTTATGACGACTAGTTGATCACGCGGGATCTCGACTGTAATGTCTTTAAGATTGTGTTCTCGCGCCCCGCGCACTACGATTTTGTCCTGGGACATAACTTTCCTTCAATTGCTGTCTGAAGCAGCGTTTTTACTTTGCTTCCCGGCTAACCCACCAGTGTTATTGGCGATAGACAGAACGTTCATTCTATCACATCCGGAGTTGGCTAGCCAAAGTTGATGGGCGTTTTTTAAGGCATTTCGAATTTGATAAAAACAGGTAACGGGCACCAGATGAATTGGGTTTGGCGAATGAATTTTGGAATCTATCTCGTTCTGCAACGTCAGTGCAAGTCTGTGCGAACGGGATAGTGAACGGGAACTGGGAGGCTCGAATCCTCGAGTGATCCCGTTGATTGATTATCCGTTGATTGTTTTTTTTGATTTCAGCGGCATGGATCGAGGGGTCAAATGAAGTGGTCCTGACATCGCATGAGGGCCGCTGCGTCGATGATTCCGCGAGGGCGGTAGCTTTGAGCGAAAGGGTGAGATCGATGGGATTATGGGACATGACGGCCAGGATATATTATAGTACATATGTTCTGATTTGACGAGTTCAGATCTTAACCGATATCGTATGGGAGGGTTGGCCGAAAATTGCCGGTTTATGCAGCCGAATGTGCTGTATAATGTCAACAGGAGTCTATTTACTCAGCAGAAGGAGTCGTCGAAGTAAGACGAAGTTACTGACACAAAACAATCTGGGAGCATATATGCGTTATGTAAACATAGAAACCTCTCCTCGTCGAGAACATTTCGAATTTTTTAAATCCTGGGACTGCCCACACTTTAATATGTGCGCAAATGTAGATTTGACAACGTTTTATCCGGCCGTAAAGACTCGCGGTGTTTCATTCACTGTGGCGATCGTCTACGTGTTGGCCCGTTCAGCAAATAACGTTCCTGAGTTCCGGCAGCGCATTCAGGATGGCAAGGTGGTCGAGCATGAGATCGTACATCCCGCAACGACGATTCTAGCCAAGGATGATCTGTTCAGCTTCTGTACGATGGAATATGACCAGGATTTTTCATCATTTGCAGCTAGAGCGGCTGAGCAGATAGCTTGTGTGAAAGAGCACCCAACAGTGGATAGCGACCCGACCCGAGACGACTTGCTATACATGACGTCAATACCTTGGGTGTCATTTACGAGTTTCATGCACCCGCTCCACCTGCATCCGGTGGATTCTGTGCCACGCTTTGCCTGGGGGAAATATTTCGAAGATGGTGAATCCTTGAAAATGCCCTTGAGCGTACAAGGACATCATGCACTCATGGATGGTTTACACATGGGTAGGTACTATGCGGAAGTTCAAGAGTACTTACATGAGCCGGAGGCCGTGTTAGGTGGGGGGTAGTTAGCCACCTTTTACACGTCAGGTCTGATGTAGCAAATGAGAAGCTTTTTAGTGTTGCCGCTGTTATCTGCTAGAGTAACAGTCAATTTTTTTGACTGCTTGGGTCATCATGTAACTCAACCTTGGCCTTAGGCATCCACTGTCATATGCAAAAATATGAAAAGCGCCCTGAAGTCTATGTAGAGGGAAAGACAGCGGCCGAGACGAGGCAGGAAATCAAACGCTATTACTGAATATCGGCCGGTCCGGAATAAAAAAAAGGCGGCCTGATCATCAGGTCGCCTCGATGTGATCTGAGTTATCGTCGCTGATTAATTATCGGACGGGAACGTGTTGACGATGCTGTTTTGCTCGCCGAATTCGTTGGGAATGAAACCATCGGCGTTCTGGTCGCTTACCCAGGTTTGATCGTTCACCAGGTAACGATATTGATATTGGCTATCGTTGGGCAGACGAACCTTGGCGTAAAAAATGCCGTCTTTTCTGCGCTTGGTCATGTCGACGGGCTGCCAATCGTTGACCTCACTCACCAGGGCGACTTTTTCCGCCTCGCCTGAGTCAAATTCAAAGGTCACTTCACATTCATCTTTGGTTTTAAAGAATTTTTTCTTAAGCATTTTTATACTCCTATCAAATGGAGCCCGACGTGGCGGAGCCATTCATTCTAAAAGAACAAGTTGCACGCATCTTTTGTGCGTACGCTTGGGTAATTTGGCCCCCCGCCTCCCTTGTAGATGCTCTTATTCTCAGTTTAGCTCCGGAACGTTCCGGCTCGCTTTCCAATTCTAAAGGTAAGACCCGGCACCGGCCGGGTCTTTTAAATACACAAGGGCAGAATTATATGGATATTGGGCGGGCTGTCAAGTATTTGATCCATGAATCCATGAAAGGCTAAGCAAGAAACAGACAGCCGGTCTTTTATTCTGTTGTTAGGCTTAAGATTCGTTCTCGGGACGAAGGCATTTAACGGCGTAGACGTTGACCAGGGCATGGGCACGGTGGAGGATGCGCACCAGGAGTTGGGGGCTGGCGATCTCCAGGTCCAAGATCACCCGCATTTTGCCATCATCGGCGATGGGTTGAGTCTTGATGGCGGCGATGTTGACATGTTCATGTTCCAGGAGTTCAGCGATGTCCAACAAGAGGCCCGAGCGATCAAATACGTCGATCTGAACGGTTACGATGCGCACTTCATCTTGCCCAACCTGGCCCCAGTTCAACCTTATCGTGCGGTCGGCCATGGGATCGGGACGCAGAGTATAACAACCTTCCCTATGAACGGTCACACCGCGATCGGAGCGTAGGAAACCCACAATTTTGTCGCCAGGGCGGGCGTTACAGGAGCGGCATAGACGCAATGTGCGGCCACCAGAATTCGTAATGACGTATTCGTGGCCATTCTCACTGCGCACGGTACTGCCGATATTGCGCAACGGCTCTTCATGCCATTCATCAGATACGACTTGGATGGCGGCCGTGGTGGGCAGGACTTCGGCCCGGCCGAAGGCGTGGTATAACTCGGCCGGCGTTTCGAAACCCAGTTGTTGAGCTACCAATTGGTGTGAGTGGCCTGGCACGCCCAACATTTTTAGTTCATCTTGCAGTAGCTTGCGCCCTTCGGCGACGGCCAAGGGCTCAGGCAGCCGGCGAAACCAACGCCGGACCTTGGAACGGGCCTGGCTGGTGGTGAGATAGCCTAAATCTTCATCTAACCAGGTGCGTTGCGGCCGGGCCCAACCCGATTTGACGATGCGGACCCGGTCGCCATCGCTCAAGGCCTTATTAAGCGGGTAGGGCTGTTCATTGACGTAAGCCATCAAGGTTTGGTTGCCCACTTCGGAATGGATGGCAAAGGCGAAATCTATGGGTGTGGCTCCTTTTGGCAATTCGACAATATCACCGCGCGGGGTGTATATCATGACTTGTTGGCGAAATACATCCTCGACCACGCCTTTCACACCGGTGCTAAGATCTAACGGTTCGAGGTGGATATTCTCGCTGACATTATTAGAGAGAGCTTCCACGCGCTCGGCAATCTCTTCTGACCACATGGGTGTGCCGGAATAGACCCAGCGAGCGAGCACGCCGATTTCCGAGACCTCATTCATGGCCACGGTGCGGATGCGGATTTTCAAAACCTGGCCATCGCTATAGATGGTGGTGGTATGAAGAGCCCGGTAGAGGTTTTCGCGGGGTCTGGCGATGTAATCATCAAATTTACCGGGAACCGGCCGCCATAGTTGGTGCAAATGGCCAAGAACGAGATAACAGGCCAACACTTCTTCAACGAGCACCACCACTCGTCGCGGGCTTTCGACATCTTCAAAGAGGACAGAGCGGCCGCCAAAGCCCTTGTAGACGCTATAGATGCTTTCGGGATCGGGTAACACATTGACGACGGGAACATCATTTTCGTGTAAATGACGGATGATGTCCCTGGCTATCCGGGCGTATAGCGGTTGATTTTTGTGAAATTGGTGGCTTAAGGCGCGTTTGATATGGTTGTATGAGTCTGCATCGAGTACCTGGAGAGACAAAGCTTCCAATTCGGATTTTAGCCTCCAGATGCCCAGACGATTGGCCAATGGTGCAAATACCGCCAATGTCTCTTGGGCTTTGCGAAGCTGTTTTTCGCGGGGCAGAGCATGAATGGTGCGCATGTTGTGCAGGCGGTCAAACAATTTGATGAGGACAACCCGCACGTCATCGGTCATAGCGCTGAACATTTTATGTAAACTTGCGTCTTGGATCTCCTGCGACGAAAGGCGCCGGCCGCGCGCAACACCCTCCGTGACCTCTTTCAACTTGGTTACACCATCGACGAGTTGGCCAACCTCAGATCCAAATTGGTCCTTGATTTGTTCAACGGAGACTAGCGTATCTTCGGCGACGTCATGAAGCAAAGCAGCCATGAGTGTTTCGGGATCAAGCCGGAATTCGGCCAAGTAATAGGCAACAGTCAGAGGGTGCGTAAAAAAAAGCTCGCCTGTTTGGCGACGTTGGTCACCATGTTCCAGGCGAGTGATTTCAAAGGCATCACGCACGCGGTATTGGTCCTGGAGGGTAAGATAGGTGCTAATGAGTTCAAAAAACTCATGCCCATCCGGACTGACGTAAAGGGAGCTGGCCTCTGCAATTCCCGGATCAACCGGCATAAGTGACCTTTTCGCTAAAACATAAATACCAGCTAGTGCGCCAAACCATCTGTATGCGCCAATACCTCCAGTTCATTAATCTGCGAATGAACTAGATTAAAAACCTTAGCCGTCTACAAGTTGACTCTTGTTCCTGAAGTCAGAGAAGCGATAACCAATGCCGCGCTCCGTCATGATGTATTGGGGGTTCGATGGATCTTGTTCGATCTTCTGACGGAGGTAGTTTATGTAAAGTCTTAGATAATGTGTTTCGTCACGGTATTCATAGCCCCAGACTTTGGCCAGTAGGGTTTCATGGGGCACAACCCAACCGGCGTTTTGGATGAGATGGGATAGGAGCCGGTATTCAGTCGGCCGCAAATCAACTCGCTCGCCTTCGACGATGACTTGATGACGATTGAAGTCAACGGATAAGCGATCGTCGATTTTAAGCACGGAACGGGGAGTAGGTGCAGGCCAGTCGGCCCGGCGCAGCACGGCATTCACCCGACTGACCAGCTCTCGGGGACTAAAGGGCTTGGTAATATAATCGTCGGCTCCCAGTTCGAGACCATGGATGCGATCTTCTTCTTCATCTTTGACCGTGAGTAAAATCACGGGCACGGTGGAGATTTCCCTGAGCAGGCGAAGCGCTTCAAAACCATCCATGCGGGGCATCATCACATCCAAAATGACCAAATCGGGCAGATGTTTGCGCACCTGTTCGAGAGCCTGGATTCCGTCGTTGGCCTCAATTACGTGGTAACCTTCCAACTCGAGATTCATACGAATGAAGCGAATCATTCGAGGCTCGTCGTCGACGACGAGGATTAAGCGCGATTCTTTTGGCACCAAGGAGTCAGGTATTTGTTCAATCATCACTCACGAACGAATGTTATCACTTCTTCCATTTCAGCGGCGGAAGGCATGATCTCCACGAAGTTAACTCGATGCCAGGGGACGATCATGGTCGTCACCTCATCCTCTAGATAGTGTAAATCTTTTCCGTCCCGGCGGCGAGGATTGTTGACAGTGACAATCTGATCAGTCGGTTCGGGCATTTGTTCAATCTCGCAAAGGATAGGCTCTTCATTAGCGATATGTAAAATTATAGTCGTGCTCATTTTTTCCTCTAGGCAATCAACAGTTTACATTATAATAAAACACGCTCGAACGAGCTGTTGATTGCTCGAGCTAATGCGGACTGAAAGTTCTTCCTAAATATGAATAAAGTGAATCCACATTGGGCTTATTATAGCCTTACTTTTCAAAAAAGATCTGGAGCATCAAGCTGCCTAATTGGATATGATCTCCATTTGTTAATGGGAAGGGCCGTTCTGGATCCACTTGTTGCCGGTTGACCAAGGTGCCGTTGGTGCTGCCAAGATCAACTAAAGCAACTCCTTTTTCAGAGGCTTTTACCAAGGCATGCTGTCTTGAGACACCACATTCAAAGCCCTCATCAGGTGTCAGGTCAATTTCGGGGTAGATCTCTTTGCTAGGATCTGATCGGCCGATATTAATTTCCTTGCCCATTTCCTTGGATACTCTTCGACCGCTGGTCGAGATCATGAATAAGATGCGATCCGGCTGATCACCAAAGCCCAATCGACCATCGATTGGCCTGGTTGGCTGTTTCCCATTCAGGGGTTCGCTAGCAGGGATCTGTATAGTCGTCTCGATGTCATTCTCATCATCGGCAAGCAGATAGACACCGCACTCCAGACAATAAAGTGCGCCTTCGACATATTCAGTATCGCAACTCTCACACTTCGGCATGATCGAAATGGGACAGGCCAACTGTCTGGGAAACCAGGGAGCGTGTGCCGAATTTAAGTCGTTTTCGACCTTCGGGCGAGATAATTCCCTGTTTAGATAATTTCAACGATTCTTCTCTCAGTTGACGAGCCAGGCCGATATGCCCGGCCTCGGCCAGGCGGGTGGTCAATCGTCGCATCCGGGTTTCTGCCTGGCTGACATTGCCCGCGTCCAGATCACTCCAAACCTTCTCGTTCATCTGGTGGAAGTTCCAAGCCTGGACAGCCGCCACCAGCGACTCTGGCGGATTATCCTCGGGGGCTTGGGCTACAACCGAGACCTCATGAAACCTTCGAATTCCGTAATCTCGTTCCCTGCTGGAGGGAATATCGGCCGCTAAGATGATAGGTAATGGCACGACCTGGCCCGGTCGTTGCGGTTCAATCGTAAATTCTAACAAGACCGTAAGCGGCGATCGACCTTCAACGCCGCCTAGTCGTAATTCGTGCCGGTTTAAGGATAGGGGTTGGGCAGTAGGGGCAACCCGAAAAGCTGAAGCCAGCTTGATATCAGGTGGGAATTGGGTGACAAGCCGCACATTGCGAGCATAGGCGGAATCCAGGCCCTGGAAACATTGTTTCAGCTCATGAAGCACCTGGCCCGGAGTCTCGATATAAGCGACATCGCCTCCAGATAGCGAAGCGAGCTGATCTAAGAAGCTGTCGTTCCAGTCTGGTCCAAGGCCGAATCCACTAAATAGGACGCCGTCATTTGCTGCTCTGCGAACAAGTTCCAGGCAATCCTCGTCATCACCATAAGTGTGCCCATCAGTCAATAAGATGAGATGATTGGCGTAGTTTGATAGAGAGGCTCGCCGGACTTCCTGAAGCCCGGCTTCCAGCCCTTGATGTATTTCCGTTCCACCAAAGGCTTCGATTCTTTCAATCATCGCCATCAATATGCGTTTATCCGCTACCTTGCTGGCGGGCCAGACAACTTCGGATCGATCGCTGAAGACGACGAGAGAAAACCGGTCATCCTCCGAGAGCTTGTCGACGATCATTTTGGCGGCCGATTTGACGTTTTCCAATCGCTGCCCATTCATTGAGGTGCTACGGTCAATTACCAGGCACAGGTTGAGATCTAGTTGCCGGACCTCTTTTATCTTCGGGGGCTTAATATGTACAAGCAAATAAAGCAATTGGGGCGTACGTTGGGCCACAATCGCGTTTTTCGAGGCTTCAATCTTGACGTCTAATAGTTCTTTGGTCATCACTTTAGAAGAAAATAAACAAGCCTTTTCTTAAAAGCCGAATTCGACGAGAACGCCGGTAATATTATCGTGACCGCCAGCCTCCAATGCCAGCTGGACCAATGCCTCAGTCATAGCCTCTAAGGGGACATCCTGTTGCAGAATATCACGTATGACCGGGTTGGGAATCAAACCCCATAAGCCATCGCTGCAGATAAACAATTTCCCGCTGTTGGGCAAGCTTTGGGTGAAAGTGTCGATCTGTAAATCACCACCTTGGCCAACTGCACGATATAACATATTGCGCTGGGGGTGAACGGCCGCTTCATCTTCGGTGATTTGACCGGCTTCTATTAAGCGGCGCACATAAGAATGGTCGATCGTAACTTGTTTCAATTCACCATCGACTAACAAATAAGCCCGACTGTCCCCTACATGGGCAACATATAGACGACGGCCAAATACCAGGGCCGCAGTGAGCGTCGTTCCACTATCCTTGCCAGGATCGGGGCTGTGGATTTGCTGATTAGCAGCCTGGACAGCATCCAGGATAACTTCGCTGACAGGCTCTGGGGGTTGGCCATTATCATCGGGGATGTTCTTTAACAGCGGCAGGTAAATTCTTTCCATTACATGTTGGGCAACAAGCCTGGAAACGCCTTTGCTCGCTTCATGTCCGGCATGATGACCGCCCATTCCATCGGCAACGATATAGAGGCCAAAAGGGATAAGAGGTTCCTGGCCACCTGATTCGGCGGTGAAAATATAGGATGAGTCCTCGTTTCGAGAGCGAACGTTGCCAATGTGGCACGATTGAACGGCCCTTAGGCCTGGATTATGGCTTAATTCGGATGGTAGGTCTTCCGGCTTGGTTTCGGCCGTATCGGTCAACGCATCTCTTTCCATTGCCGGGTCATGCATGGTCAGGATCTCTTCATCTGTGACCTGGACGCCTGCCTCGACAATGTTAGCCGATTCATCACTTGTCTCTGAACCTGGCACCCCATCCTGCGTTAGCTCATTTCCGTTGTCGTTTCCTTTCCCCTCATCTGCCGGATCGACGGTTTTTTGGATGAGTGTCATTTGATTATCTAGTTGGGGCAGCTGAGCGTTTTTTTCAGCTGCTTCTTTGTTGCCCAGGATCTTGCTTATGAACTCGCGCACGATATCTCCAAAATCAACCTAGTACTAAAGCAAACTTCTTTTGCCAGAAAGTAACTGTAAATATTTGCTTCAGTTTAAGTGTTCCGCATAATTCACTTATTCGTCATTATTTGTTGGGCGGAACACTAGTCCCACAAATGCTTTAGGTGGGCAAAGCATAAAAATGATGATCGCAAGAACCAATGTAGACCACTCCGTTAGCCACCAAAGGTGAACCGACGACCACACCATTCGTCTGGAATTGCCAACGGAGTTTGCCGCGCTTGGTGTCCAATGAGTAAATATTGCCGTCTGTCGATCCGAAATAAACAGCCTTCTGGAAAACGGCAGGCGACGAATTAATTTGGCCTTCGGTTTCAAAAAACCACAACTGGCGGCCTGAGTAAATATCCAGGGCGTACAAGTTGCCGTCTGATGAACCGATATAAACCGCGTCCTTATCGACGGCCGGTGTGGAGACGATGGGCCGCCGGGTCCGAAAACGCCACAAGGCCCAGCCGGAATTCGCGTCTACGGCATATACGGTCGAATCCATTGAGCCAATGAAGACCATGTCTTCAGCAAGGGTCGGTGATGAAGTAATGGACCTTTTGGCCTGGAATTGCCACTTTATCTTTCCTGATAAGTCGAGACAAAAGACGTAACCCCCCTCAGTGCCAAAGTATATCCGGTCGTCTCCAACGCATGGTGTGGAGCGGACGGTGCCGTGGGCACTAGCTTGCCATACCTTGCGGCCCGTGGATGCACTAATAGCGTAAAAGTTGCCATCATCTGAGCCGAAGAAAACGTGTTCGAAGTCGGCTCGAGGGGAGGAATAAACCGGTCCGCCAGTCTCAAATCGCCAATTCAAGCGCCCACTACCCTTTTGCAAGCTGTATAAATAACCATCGGCCGAGCCCACAAAAATTGAGTCCTGATAAATATGGGGCGATGAAGCAATTCCATCGGAAGAAGGGTATTTCCAAATGAATGTACCCTTGTCCGCGCCGAGAGCATACAAATTGTTGTCATAGGCGCCAACGTAGATGACATCGTCAGAAATGGCTGGTGTCGATCGAATTTCATCTTCACATCTGAACCGCCATAAAGGTGAAACACGCTGGACTTGCGTGGACGACGAATGCTTTGTAGTGACGGGGCGAAATGGTTCGGCAGTTCGACCATCGGTCATAGGTGGTGCAAAACCAGCATCTAAGGCAGGGCCTAATCCGTTCGATCCAGAGCCAAGCGCCAGCAAAGCCTGCCGGAGTTCTGACACTTTTTGGTAACGATCGGAGGGGCTGTAAGATAAACAACGCTCGATAATCGATTCCAGGCTCTTGGGAACATCAGGGTTAACGTTACGAATCGGCCGTTCATCAAACGAGAAAGGCGGTTCGGTCCGGGGATCCTGGCGGGTTAGCAAATGATGGAACGTCGCTCCCAAGGCGTAAATATCGCCGGCAGGGCTGGCTTCTCCTCGATATTGTTCGGGGGGCGAGTAGCCCTCGGTGCCGATCATGGTCCCTTTCAGGCCGGTTTGAAATACTTTGGCGATGTTGAAGTCGATGAGCCTCACCCGACCATGTCTGTCCAGCATGACATTTGAAGGTTTAAGATCGCGAAAGATGACTGGGTTTGGCTCGTGCCGGTGAAGATATTCGAGGACGTCACAGAGTTGCAGCATCCAGTCGACGACTTTGTCGGGCGGGAAATATACGGACTGCTCGCTTAAAATGGCTTCGAGGTCTTGACCATGGATGTACTCCAGAACCAAATAACTTCGATCGGACTCGGTAAAGAAATCAAAAACATCGGGGACAGCCGCGTGGTCAAGGGTAGCCAGGATGCTCGCTTCCCTTTCGAAGGAAGTTGTGGCCATCTCCCGGACTTTCGGATCCCGGTTAAGGTGGACCATCTCCTTCACCGCGCACAAACGGGTGACGGCCGGAAAGTGCATGTCCCGGGCTTTGTAGACAGAGCTGAAGCCACCAACGCCTAATGTGTCAACGACTTGGTAGCGGTCCTGTAATACAGCCCCGGCTTGAAGAAGTCCTTGTCGTCTCTTCAAACGGCGATCTTCACCATCTGCAAGTTCTTTGGTTTTTAGATCGCTCATGCCGATCCCTGATCACTAAATGATGGAACACTCATCCACTAATTATATGGTCTGCGATCTATAAGGGCAATTGGCCCAATAGGGCTATATGAGGGTCCTATCGCAATCCATTTGGGCTATTGAGCCTGATTGGCTTCTATTTTTCTATGGAGAAAAGTCTCTTATTGTATTTCGACGATTGGTAAATGTGGAACGGTTCTATTGAAATGAACCTGAAGTGATCTGGAAAACTACAGTCTTGTTCAAATCAACAACTCCGGCCACCTTATGAAATTGAATCAACTATTAGCCGTTTCACATCAAGTTGGGGCGATAGCCTCGCTTGAAATTTTAGACAGCGATGTCTTCGTGCCAGGTTCGTTCACCGCCGATTCTAAGACAGTAACCGTTCATTTGCGACGACAACTCTTCTAAATCGGCGAAAAAGGTGCCGATTTGTGACTTGTAGTAAAAGGTTGCGTCGATCTTGGCCTGCAAAGCCTCATCAGTCAGTGGGATTATTTCCGGTCGCCACAATGCCCGAGACTTCGTAGCAATAACGACGGCGTTCTCTTGTCGCGCATAAGGATAATCTTCGTAATAGATGGGTTTCTTGGGTCTCAGCCAGCGTTCGGCGGCCTTGCGGGTAATTTGATGGTCGACGTGGTTTCCAACTGCAAGCGGGGCAAATAGCCGCCAATGCAGGGGCAGTGTCTCCAGCAGTTGGACCAGCGAGTTTAAAATATCGGCTTCGTTGGCATTAACGTCGCCAAATAGAGCTTCTTCTGAAGCATAGTACGCTTCACCACTGACCGGATCTATGCGGTATATACAATCTGGGATCGGCCAATGGAGGTAATCAACGCCTAGATATGTCAGAGCACCGATATCCTCCTGACGACGAGAAGCTACAGTTTCCGCACCTAATTGCCAGCGGTCGTGCAAACCCCTGGCAAAGTTTGAGAGTGGACTCGCTGGTGGATCGCCAGCCATAACAGTAACGACGAGAACCTGTTCACCGGCCCGGCTCTTTTGATAGATCTGGCCACCACAGGATAATACGACATCATCCAGATGGGGGGATAGATAGATGGCATCGTAGCGACTTCTCATATGCCTATTGGCTTGCCTTCCGCTTGCTAACTATAATTGAACTATGACCAACCGGTTGAGCCATATTGACGAGCGTGGGCAGGCAAAAATGGTAGATGTCGGGAACAAGCCAGACAGTGCGCGCCAGGCTGTTGCCCGCGGTTCGGTCCTCATGCGTCCGGAGACTTTGGCGCTTATTATAGAGGGAAATGTCAAGAAGGGGGATGTACTGGCGGTAGCCCGGCTGGCCGGGGTTATGGCTGCCAAGCGAACCAGCGAGTTAATACCCCTTTGCCATCCCCTGTTGCTAAATCACATTAATGTGACCTGTACGCCCAATCCAGACGAAAAGCGGATCGACATCGAAGCCTCGGTCCGAGTTGATGGCAAAACAGGCGTAGAGATGGAAGCCCTGACCGCGGTTGCTGTGGCCGGGCTGACCATCTACGACATGGCCAAAGCGGTTGATCGCACAATGCAGATATCCCATATTCGCTTAGTCGCCAAGTCAGGTGGGCAGAGCGGTGATTTTTCGGCCGAAGATTAGGCGGACATATAAATCCCGATGATGATGGTAATAGAAATACGGTTATTCGCGACCCTCAAAGACCGGGCCGGCCGAAATCGAATTGAAGTAAGCCTAAACCAACCGGCGACGGTAGAAGAGTTACTGGCGGAGACAGCCCAGGCTTACCCATCGTTGGCGCCTGCCCTGCCCACAGTCATTGTGGCGGTCAATAAAGTCTATGCCGCGCCAACCACGGCCTTATATGCCGATGATGAAGTCGCCTTGTTTCCTCCAGTTAGCGGTGGAGATGAAGCGAGTCTGCTTCATCCGACATTTTTTGCTATTACGAGCGAGATTGTTGACCTCGATTTCATTCACCACGAACTCCGGCGGCCGGATATTGGGGCAATCGTCACTTTTTCCGGTTCGGTGCGAGGTGAAACAGCGCGTGAGGGTTTACCATCGGTAACCCAGTACTTGGAATATGAAGCGTATGAAGGAATGGCAGTAGCCAAGATGGAACAGATCGCCCGGGAAATTTGGCAACGTTACCCCCTGGTTAAAGGTATTGCCATTGTGCAGCGCATTGGTAAACTAGAAATTGGTGATACAACCACTATCGTAGCAATTGCTGCTGCTCATCGTGATCAAGGCGCATTTGAAGCTGCCCGGTATGGAATCGACCGCTTGAAAGAGATTGTCCCAGTCTGGAAAAAGGAAGTCGATCAAGATCGATCGATATGGGTCGAGGGGAACTATCGGCCGACAGAAGCGGACAACTGATGACCCTGGTCAAATCATGAGATAGTGTTACAGTGTGCTCCGAAGAAAGCCGTTGTTGTTGGCTTGAACCAGTTCGTCATTCTTATGAGATTTGGAAAGGATGCCGGGCTCCCGTGGAGAAAAATGATGCAAAGATCTGATCAAGTGAATGGTGAACGTGTTGTTGTAACCGGAACTGGAATGATCACGGCTGTGGGCCATAATGTGGCTGATAGCTGGTCGGCGATCATGAAGGGGAAGTCTGGATTTGGTGACATCACTTTATTTGATGGAGATCTGCATGGTCTGTGTGGGGTATGCGAGGTCAAGGATTTTGATCCGGACGAACATCTCGGTCGTAAGGTCGCCAGGCGCAGCGACCGTTACCAGCAACTGGCGTCTGTTGCGGCGGCCGAAGCCTTGGAACAATCTGGATTCCAGGTCACTGACGAGAACCGGGAGCGGGTTGGGCTCTATTTAGGCACCGGGGTAGGTGGCATACGCACGCTGGTCAGCCAAGAACATGTATTGATAGACTCAGGCGCGCGCCGCTTGAGCCCATTTGCCATCACCATGATCATGCCTAATGGAGCCGGTGGTTTGCTTTCGATCGAATATGGTATCCAAGGACCTAGCATTACCATCACAACCGCCTGTGCGGCCGGATCAGATGCCATCGGCCATGCTCTTAGAGCCATCCGCCGCGGTGAGGTAGATGCGGCCGTGACCGGTGGCTCTGAATCCATATTAACCTCGGTCGCCGTTGGCGGATTTGAGCGAGCTGGAGCGACATCGACCAAGATGAGCGGCACCCCCCAACCGTTTGATAAAAATCGAGATGGGCTGGTTCCGGGAGAAGGCGCCGGCATACTTGTATTGGAAAGCCTGAGCCACGCGCAGGCTCGCGGGGCGACGATTTTGGGTGAGATCGCCGGGTACGGTCAGACGACCGATGCCTATCATATTACAGCGCCTTCGCCTGGTGGCTATGGCGCCAGCCGGGCGATAGAAAAGGCGTTGGATGATGCCGGTCTGCCAGCTACTGCTGTCGATTACGTGAGCGCTCATGGGACGGCCACGCAGTTGAATGATTCACATGAGACGATGTCGATCAAGTCAGCCCTGGGTGAACACGCTTACGATGTGGCCGTAAGCTCTACCAAGTCGATGACAGGCCACGTGATGGGGGCGACGGGGGCAATCGAATCCATTTTTTGTCTACTGACCATTCGCGATCAAATGTTGCCACCCACAATTAATTATGAGACGCCTGATCCAGAATGTGATTTGGATTATGTGCCAAATGAAGCCCGGCCGGCCGAAGTGAAAGTGGCCATCAATAATGCTTTTGGTTTCGGCGGTCACAATGCCGTGCTGGTCATCAAGGAATTTGTAGAATAAGTAGATATGGACGAGATGAAGTTTCGGTCTTTTCCTGATGTGAAGAACGCCTTGGTCCATTTGAAGTTGGCATAAGATGGAAAACATTATCGACGGCGAATCGCTTCTCGGCATCGAATTTACAGACCAATCTTTATTGGTCAGGGCATTGACCCATCGTTCTTTCCTAAACGAAAATCCCGATGTAGCGATAGAGGACAATGAAAGGCTCGAATTTCTGGGCGATGCTGTGCTTGATTTCGTCGTGGGCGCCTTTCTTTACCGGCGGTTTCCAGAGATGGATGAAGGCGAATTGACGATGCTACGAGCCGCCCTGGTGCGGACGCAAGCCTTGGCCGGTTTCGCTCAAGAGTATGATTTAGGCCAGGCATTACGTTTAGGGTTTGGCGAAGCTGAGAGTGGCGGACGGGAACGTTTGCCAACGCTTTGTGCGGCCTTCGAGGCGGTCGTGGGGGCCATTTTTCTCGATCAGGGAATGGAAGTGGTGCAAGTCTGGGTACATGATCTGATCGCGCCTGCTCTAGAGCAAATCTTAGCCAACGCCTCCCATAAAGATGCCAGAAGCGAGTTCCAGATTTGGGCCCAGGCCTATTACAATCAGACCCCCCGGTATGAGGTCTTGACGGCCGAGGGTCCTGACCACGACAAGACTTTCACCGTTGCCGCTAAAGTTGGTAACGAAGTGTGGGGAGTCGGCAGCGGCCGTAGCAAACAAACGGCAGCCCAGGTAGCCGCTGGTGTGGCGATGGAAAAAGCAGAAGTATTGGAAGACGCATAAAGGCTGGGAGTATTCTATGGGATCAGCCAAGAAGCGCCTCCTGATTACGGGTGGCAGTAGCTATTTGGGCCAATACCTGGTGCCATTGGCTAAAAGCCAATATGATGTCTGCTACACATATTTCCAAAGCGATCCTCTACGTCTAGATGGTGGCGTGCAACTGGATGTTCGTGATGCCGGAGCTGTCCGGGAACTAATATTGGCTTGCGAGCCGCAGGCCGTCATTCACTTGGCTGGGTCCAACCGATCGGACGACATGGTAAGTGTTATCAGGGAGGGCACAGCCCACATCGTAGAGGCCGTGGAGGAAGGCGGGATTCGACTCGTTCACATGTCGTCCGATGTCATATTTGACGGCCGATATCCCCCCTATCACGAGGTCGATCGACCAACGCCCATTCACGCATACGGTCAGGCGAAAGCGGACGCCGAATCTGTCGTCAGCGATTTTGCCGATCACGTCATCATTCGCACGTCGCTCATTTATGGCCTGACCCTCATGGATCGAGGAACCGAGTGGATGGTGGCCGCGTTGCGGCAGGGACAGCCGGTGAAGTTGTTCGACGACCAAATGCGACAGCCGGTGTGGACGGAGACCTTGAGCCTGGCTTGCCTTGAATTGGTCTTCGCTGATTACCGTGGCATTTTGAATGTCGCCGGTGGGCAATCGATGAGCCGGGCTGAATTCGGGCTTAAATTATTAGATTGGTGGGGCATTGCAGACCGGGGTAGCCTCAGCATTGGGCCTGGCGATCCCGAGTGGCCGGCCGATACGCGCCTGGATCTATCATTGGCGAAAGAGTTGTTGAAGACGCGATTACTGGGCGTCGATGACGTTATAGCGCTTCATCGCACCTAGCCATGGATTCGATTAGGGTCAATCACATATTCCCACCAATTATTTGACAGGCCACTGGTCCGACCCGCTACATGGGGGAAATGTTTGAACCACCACAAGTGGTGTTGGCGCGTATCGCCATTGCCCCACTCGGCGCAATTCACCTGCTTGGGACGGCCCGAGAGATCGGGGAAATTGAACCAGGTGTCACAACGGCTGAGGACTTTGGCCCGGTTACCCCAATCGTAATCTCGTTTGCTGTTGGGTGCGAAGTGGACGTTGCCAACCTCGGCCTGGCCTGGTTTGACCAGATCGTACCTTATGAATCGTTCCCAGAGATTCGCTTCACCTCGCTTATTCTTGTAGACCTGGGCCATAATCGATTCGGCGCGGTGGCCGTACGATTCCAACATTTCGCCCACCCCACGTTCGTAATTGAAACCCATGATGACGAATTTCCGGGAAATCCGGCCATAACCATCCAAGGGTGGCGAATTGCACCAAAACGCGCCAGGCCCGGCCATCCTTGATTCATAAAAGCCGCCATAGGGAAAGGCGAATAACCAAAGTTCGTCAATTTGGCCGCTTTCTATTCGGCGAATCACATCAAAATCGGCCAAAATCCGGTCATAGTCGGCCCAGTCCGGCTGGTGAAAGCCAGCCCGGGCTCGCCAGGCGGCCGCATAGCTTTCGGCCGTGTAACTGAAACCATCGATCTTGAGAGGGGAGGCGTCGACGTCCAGGCGTTCGACGATTTGATAGTTGCAGTAGCCGTAGCTGGCCTGCTGCAGGTCGGCGATGAAATCCGCGGCCAGCCTATCCACATCACCCCAGCCAAAGAGAGATGACAACCGGCGGCCGCCTTCCTTGTGGAAGATAGGATCATAGTTGACCAGCAATACTTTCGGATAAACTGGCTTAATAGGCAGCATCGATCCGGTCAACATTTCTGGGTTGCTGATATCCGGCCGGGAAAATAGGTTATCCAGGAAGTTGCGCAACAAAGTCTTGTTTCTTCTCTATTTCGCGTCAGGTGAGGGCGACGCGGTTCTTTATAGTCCCAATGCCTTCGACCTCACATTCGACGACATCCCCAGCCTGGAGGAATTCGGGCGGCTGCCGGGCGAAACCCACGCCGCTGGGCGTGCCGGTGGCGACGATGTCTCCGGGCAGTAAGGTCATGCCCCGTGACAAGTGATCGATGATGGCCGGTACGTTAAATATCATCAGAGAGGTGTTGCTATCCTGTTTGACTTCGCCATTGACCCGGCTGGTGACCTGAAGGTGGTGGGGATCGGGCAATTCGTCGACCGTCACGATCCAGGGGCCTAAGGGGCAAGCGCCATCCAGGCTTTTACCCTTGAAGAATTGTTTGTGTTGTCGCTGTAATTCTCTTGCGCTGACGTCATTGAGGACGGCATAACCAAAGACATAATCCATAGCCTGGTTAGGAGAGATATTTTTACCTGTGCGGCCGATGATGACGGCTAATTCCACTTCCCAATCGAGCTCGGCCGTGACCCCCGGATCGTAGGGAATATCATCATAGGGCCCATTGACGGTCGTGGTGGCCTTGGTGAAGACGATGGGAAAGTCGGGCAATTCCGTCTTTTTTCCGCTGGAAGCGTAATGCTCCTGGGCATGTTCGGCGTAATTTAAACCCAGGCACATCACATTACGTCTAGGATTGGGAATGGGCGCCTTCAATTTGACGCTGTCGAGAGGCAGCGACTCGGCCGCCGATTCCACAATGTTCCGAGCCTGGATTAGGGCCTCGGGACCCATCTCGATCAACTTAAGCATGGTTGGAGCAATAGATGTCAGATCGACTATGGCGCCGTCGCGCAGAGCGCCTATCTTGTCTTGATCCTTGTACGAGTAGGTTACTAGTTTCATGTTGTTAGGTCCTTTGACTGATGGTGTTTAGATCAAATCGCCTAGGGATCATAATATCCCTTGGTCGTCACGTCCAACAACTGTCCCTAACTGGTGATTCACCCGCTCAGAATCGCTGATGACTATGTTGATGGATACCAAAAGATAAGGTTGGTCGTGAGCTTAACGCAGATGATCTTCCGACCCTTGCTAGATAGTTATGACGATAGCCTCGTATCGACAATAAGCTGATTGGTGTGAAAAATAGGCTGGCTGTAGGATAATTCCAGCAGGATAAATTGGTGTGGGAATGGTCATGAATATTCGGTTAGCGACGGTCGGGGACGCAGCCTTATTAGCCGATCTAAATCGCGACGTGCAACAGATCCACGCCGAAGCCTGGCCCGGTTTCTTTAGAGAATCCACCAACCAGGCCGAGGTCGCCCATTGGTTTGAGACTATCATGAGGAAACCGGAGAACCGGGTCTATATCGGCCAGGTCAATGACACGGCCGTGGGTTACATATATTGCGAAATAGCCCACCGGCCGCAGAACCCCTTCAACCGGCCGCGGGACTTCATATATATTCACCAGATTTCAGTGAAGCCCGCTTATCGCCAACATGGCTACGGCAAACAACTCATGCTCAGGGTTAGCGAATTGGCCAGGTCTGAGGGCATCAAGCAGGTGCTGCTGGATACTTGGTCCTTTAATACAACGGCCAAAAAGTTCTTTGGTGATTTGGGCTTTGTGATCTTTAACGAACGGATGAGGCTTGAAGTCGATTGACTCAGGCTACCTCTCACCCGGGTGGCTGAATCCTGGCCCACAACAAGGGATGGTCCGAAGCTGGATCGTCGATACATTCAGAAACGATGCCCATTCCCTGGGAAACAAAGATGTGGTCCAGGGCGTCGGCCGGCATGACCCGGCCGCAAGCATCATCTTCATCTAAGCCTGTTGCTAGCAGTTTGTCCTGAAAACCTTGCATCGTGTCCTGTTGTTCTGGCGTGCAGGACTTGGGGCCGACATCCCGGCCGAAGTTGAAATCACCCAAGGCGATAACATTCTCTTTGCCGGCTATCAACTGTTGCAGCCCGGCCAGCTGTTGTTCCTGGTCGGGAAAACGGCAGGTGTTGCCGAAGTGGTTGACGTAGATATTGTAGGTGTGGTCGCCGGCGGTGACCTGGGCTTCGACGGCCGCTACCTGTTCGCCTTCACTGTATAGATAATGGGTGGCAGCGTTTTCGATGGGGTATTTGGATAATAAAGCATCGCCAAAAGTGCCGGTCACGGTTTTCGGCCCATAATATGCATACATATCCAGTTTATCGGCCAAGTAGCGGACGACGTCGGCATTACCGCCATTGATCCGGGCGTTATCTGATTCTTGCAGGCCGATGATGTCGGCATCGACACGCCGAAGAAGTTCCAATTGCCCGTCGAAATTCCTCTCCATATCATTGCTGTAGCCCTGCAGAATATTGTAAGTGGCCACAACCAATTCCGGAGCGGCGGCCGGTTCCGGTGGATTAGCCGATATCAAAAAAACGGCGATCAGCGAAGCCAAGCCCAGGATCAGGATCGTGATGGGGAAAGCCCGGGCCTTCAGACTTCCCTCTTCTGAGAGCGAACCCAATTCCTGGAACGATTGGCGACTAATCAGAAACAACGACAAGGTAAGCACAAGGCTAGTGACCAGATAAACTAACCAATATTTGTCGCGGAAGAAGGGACCCACGATCGGGATGTAGTCGTAGACAGTGGTGAAGACATTGGCCAAAACCATCAAGGCCAGGAACAGCGAGGCCAGGCCGAATCCCAGGCCCAAGACCGGCATCGACGGCCGCCCAAGGATCGTCTCTTCTGCAAGAACCGTGAAATCGAGCAGGATGATGGGAAACAAGACAAGCGCGATTAGCAGGCTGAAATCAGCCCAAATTCCCGGCTGCTTCTCGGCAAAGGGATAACCGTCAAATGAGGCCGGAAATGACTCCTGGTAGACCAGCAAGGTGAAGGCAAGGATGGTTGTGAAAATAGCCGTTATCAAGACCAGTGTCTCTGG
>JAHEJP010000347.1 GCA_024638855.1 Chloroflexota bacterium | reverse complement strand
ACCCACTCCCCATCTGAACGATAAATTGGCTGCATATCTCTCACCGTTCCTTAAATAATCTTATCACGTCATGCATTATATGAGCCACATAGTGCATGAGCAACAGTTCGACTTCCCAGGTAAGCAACAAAAGATCGAAAAACCTATTGTTCATGTGTGAAGCAATTCCTCATAGACGGACATGAGCTGTTTTGCAGCTCGATTCCATGTGAAGCGCCTCGCTTGCAAAAAACCGGCCACCACAAGCGCAGTTCGCCTCGAAGAATCGGCCATGAGCGCCAAGATCGTTTCCGACCAGGCTTCCATGTTTTCTGGTGGCAAGGTTACAGCAGCATCCCCTACAACTTCTGGTAACGAAGAGGCGTTCGAAGTAATGACAGGTACCCCACAAGCCATGGCTTCCAATAAAGGCAAGCCGAATCCTTCATACAGGCTAGGAAATACAAATAGCGCTGCCTGACTATAAAGCCCTGGCAAATCATCGTCGGCAACAAATCCTAGGAATCGAACTCTGTGGTTCAAACCGAGCTGGTCGACTTCGGTCATCATTTCTTCATAAAGCCAACCCTTGCCGCCGGCGATGAACAAATTGTGAGGGTACTGCTGAGCGATCTTCTTAAAGGCTCGTACTAGAAGAGAATAGTTTTTTCGCGGCTGCAATGTGCCAACGCCAAGGATATAAGGTTCATCGCCCAAGCTATACTTAATCCGTGTTTCTTTAAGTTTACGTTTGTCGGTGATCGGTTTGAAGCTATTACTGACGCCACTGTATAGGACTGATACCTTTTCGGCCGGGACCTGCCAGTAATCGATCAGGTCCTTCTTAGTAGCCTTGGAATCGGCTAGAATACAGCTGGCTCGTTCGATAGATCGAGGCACGGCTTGATTCAAGTACCGAACCAATGCTGGCGTGAATGCCTCAGGATAACGGATGAAGGAAAGATCGTGAACTGTTAACAGTTTGGGAATTGGCCCAAGAACGGCCGGCAAAACAAAATCAGGCGAATGGAATAGGTCCAATTTACCTGTGGTCACTTGAATTGGGACCGGGATCCTTAATCTGTGCCATAAACGATAAAGCCAAGCCTGGCTTACGGGAGCCTGGCGGTAAGTGATATTGTCACCTCGAGGAAGCGGATCAGAAACAGGCAGATCCCGGTCAGGTCTGGCTGTGAAGAAAACATAATCATAGTCGCCAGAGCATTCAGATTGAACCAGGGCCTTGACCAACTCTCGTGTGTATCGGCCGATCCCACCTCCTTGGGTTACGGCCGCAGTTACATCGATACCAATGCGCTTTCGCTTGTCGCTATTCGTCGTCATTTTACGTTGCTATATGTCCAATAGCGGTTGATGAAGAAGTTCCAAAACAGAACCACGACGGTAGCCAAAATCTTTGCCAAGATATAACCTTCGACGAAACCCGGAAGGAAGGGTAATGCGACTATGAGCCAATTAAATAAAGGCGTAGTTAAGGCAAAAATGAGGTTATTCAATAATAGTCCCAGGATGCTGACAAAGCTGAATTGAGGCAACTGCACCCTTTTACGTTTGGCTCGAGATTCAGGATAAGTCCAATACCGGTTTAAGGTGAAATTGCTAATCACGGCAAGGGTAAAGGAAATTGAATTGGCCAACACCAGGCCGACTGTTGCGGGCAATTGACTATTCTCTACCACCAGTGCAGGCAATTTGACGATTTCAACCAGAAATGTCAATGTCCCAAAATCTATGACGAAGCCGATGGTTCCAACAATCAAAAACTTGGCAAAGCGTTCTGCTTCTTTTGGATCAAAACCGAATCGGATGGCGATATTGGCAATAAGTCTAACCATCTTTTTTCGCCAGAACTTGCTGCAAGCCTAACATCACACCGATATATAGATAAACATTGTTGACGTATAACTTATCGAAGAAGTGGTGGACAGATAGGGCTGTCCAAGCAGCCAACAGACCTAAGGCAAGGCCTCGATTCGGCCAATCCAACCGTCCTAACAGCCTGACAAGTTGGACGATTACCACGATCCAGAAGATGAGGTATGCTAGGATGCCAACGACCCCTGTTTCGGCCAAGATATTCAAATAGTAGTTATGGGCGTGTCCAAGTGGGTGAGGCCAATTAAGCAAGCCGTATTGACTGTACATAATTTCGTAATTGCCGAAACCGACCCCAGTAGACAGATGATCGCGAGCCATATCGGCCCCTGCTTGCCAATGTGCCAACCTTTCGATGATAGCGAAGTTTTCTTCTGTGATATGGACTCCCCGGACATCTCCGATAAGAAATTCGGTACTGAAGCTTGCCAACCTGTCGCTGATCGAAGCAGGCAACAGGTTATTTTGGAACATCACAAGAAATATGGCGAACGCGACTAATGTAAGAAAAAGTCCTTGCCAACGTTTCTTTGGTAGGAAAAAAACAAGCGCGACCATGGCAACAGCAAATCCAATCCATGCTCCTCTGCTCCAAGACATCACAAGGGCAAGTGACAAAACTACTGAGCAACCCATCACAAAGAAGAGCCAAAGCCAATCAGCCACAGTCACGTTTTTTTTAGCCCGGCGAGCTCTAACTATGGCTATGAGCGCCCCGATCAAACCGCCAATAGCCAAGGCGGCCGACAATCCCATGTAACCGCCGAAAGGGTTCGGTTGTTGGAATGTGCCAAATGCGCGAAAGTAGCGATCCAAAATCATGAAATGGTCGGGGCCGTCGCCTCTAAACCCAAACTGCCATATTCCCAATAACGCCTGGCTCACTCCCGCCATTAGGATCAAGGCAGCCAGCCAGCGGATATCGATCCCGGCTTTTATGCGGCGCCACAACCACCGGTTCGAATCTAGAGGCTGCCAGTTGAGAGTTAAATCTGTAACCAATAACATGGCTACGAACAAACCAATCCATTTAACAACCTCTTTGAAACCCGCCCACAATGATTCACCACCAACCAAGCTAAGGCTAGCAGCAGCGATGAAAAGAAAAAGCGGTAGATTCAACGTCGTGCGGGGAATATCGATTCTTCGACGAACCACGCCATAGGCCAGCCAGGTACAAACGGTAATGATAAATAGAATTTGCCCGCTTTTTGGATAGGATGGTCCAATGCTTAGGCTTTCAATTGCACCTAGGGGTCCCAAAAGCAAGACCAAAGCGATGCCGAATAGAGGCTGGATGAACAATAGCAGTAGTAGAAATGTGGCGACCAATAAGCCAGCAACCACTGGCAAAGGCAAAAAAACAATCATAAAGCCAAGCAGCATAGCCAATACCGCCAAACCGACCAACGTCCAATTATTGGTCGTAATGATGTGGCGAGGATGACGATGGGAAGAATGGCTTATCACAATAATTTGCTTCGAGAATAAGCAATAGCTTTCTCTAGTCCATCGGCAAGATCAACCTTAGGTTCCCAATCAAGCAACTGTTTTGCCTTGGTGATATCAGGCCGTCTGACCATTGGATCGTCGGCATTTCGTTCATGAGGGGGTTTGATATGTTTTATTTCCGATTTGCTACCCGTTAACTGCAATATTACCTGGGCAAATTCTAAAATAGTCATCTCATTGGGATTGCCGATATTTACGGGGTTGCTTTCACCAGACAGCAGCAACTTGTAAACGCCGTCTACCAGATCGCTGCAGTATTGAAACGACCGTGTCTGGCTCCCATCTCCATAAACTGTCAACGGTTGGCCTGTCAAGGCCTGGTGGATGAAATTTGGAACGACCCGACCATCGTTCAGCCGCATTCTTGGCCCGTATGTGTTGAATATGCGAATTATCCGTGTATCAAGCCCATGATGGCGATGGTAAGCCATCGTCATTGCCTCGGCGAATCTTTTGGCTTCATCATAAACACCCCTGGGTCCAATTGGATTAACGTGCCCCCAGTAGCCTTCAGGTTGGGGATTGACCTGTGGATCACCATATACTTCCGATGTAGAAGCAAGAAAGAAACAAGCCCCTTTTGCTTTTGCCAGACCAATAGCATTGAGCGTTCCCATTGAGCCAACTTTCAAGGTGTGGATTGGATGTTCGAGATAGTCGTTTGGACTGGCCGGAGAAGCAAAGTGAAGCACGGCATCAAGCGAGCCTTGTACATATAGATAGTTGATGACATTATGCTCAACAAAGGTAAATCGGTCATGGCCAATCAAATGAACAATATTGTCCATGCTACCAGTGATGAGGTTATCCATAGCAATGACCGTATGTCCTTCGACCAGGAACCGGTCACATAAATGAGAACCTAGAAAACCCGCCCCACCCGTTATCAATACTCGCATACGATTTCCTCCCATAATAAGTCGTGCCTCCTCGAGCACAAAACCCGCGGCATATCGGCAAATTTTGAAGATCTATTCAACCAGCCGATTATTGTATCTTAGCCAAGATTCTATGGCTAACTCCTAAAAAGCCACCAAAAGAGCAATCAATTTGTAAACCATGTAGACCTGTTTTGGCTTGCCCTTCTATCCTGGCCCAATGTATACTCCTTTTTTTGGATTGTATAGGTTAAGTTCGCCTATTAGATCGTACCATGCTCTATACCTAGATGAAATCAGTTCGAAGAGGCTTTTCAAGGTCCTTTGGATCTGCCAAAGTTAAAGCCAAACTGCGATCGATCAAAAATAAGGGTTCAATCTGAGGATTATGACCAAAAAAAACAAGAATGGGGCCGCTGATTCGGCGATCACCCCGGCGACAGAAATGAGCGATCAAACAGAAAAACGAAAGGCTGATCACATCCGGATAAACCTGGAAGAAGATGTCGCCTTCAATAAATTGACGACTGGCCTTGAGAAATACTATTTTATGCACCAAGCCTTACCGGAATTAAATTTCGCAGAGATAAATACCGAAACGAAACTACTAGGTAGATCACTGCAGACGCCATTACTCATCTCTTCGATGACTGGTGGAACGGCCGAGGCCTTACAAATAAATCGTATTTTGGCCACGGCTGCTCAAGAGGCCGGTTTGGCAATGGGATTGGGTTCGGTGCGGGCAGCAATTGAAGATCCTGATCTAGCCTATACATTTCAGGTGCGGGATGTTGCTCCGGATATTCTTCTATTTGCCAATCTAGGAGCCGTCCAGCTTAACTATGGTTATGGTCTGGAACAATGTCTAAAAGCTGTCGATATCTGTCAGGCTGACGCGCTCATTTTGCACTTTAATTCGTTGCAGGAAGCTGTTCAACCAGAAGGCGATGATAATTTTTCGAATCTTTTACCGAAGATAGAATCGATTTGCCGTCAACTTCCAGTCCCTGTCATCGCCAAGGAAGTGGGCTGGGGCTTTGCCGAAGAAACAGCCAGGAAACTGGTCGGAGCAGGAGTCGCTGCTATCGACGTCGCCGGAGCTGGAGGTACTTCATGGAGTCAGGTTGAGATGTACCGCGCACCCACTGCTCGGCACGCTCGCGTAGCTAGCGCTTTCGTCGATTGGGGAATACCCACTGCCCATAGCATACAATATTGCCGTCGCGCTGCCTCTGATCTGACTATCAT
>JAHEJP010000042.1 GCA_024638855.1 Chloroflexota bacterium | reverse complement strand
AAGAAATGACGGGAAATTCGGCTGTGGGCATGACCGTGGGCAGCGGCGCCATTAGCCAAACCTGGCAACCGCTGAGCAGTACAATTATCAAGCTTAGTAGTAGAACAATTAGATATCGACGTCGACTATAATAGCTTGATGGTTGGAGCAACTAGGTTAATCCTTCATTCTCATGGCTAATTTCCGATCAACCCGGGCTAAGCGGTGCTCCAGTTGCTCGGTAACGGCTGCATCGTAGCCCACTGGCCATTTTTGAACGAGATCCAGGGCCATAGATGTCCAATAGCGAGCTGTTTCTAAATCTTTATCTTGCCATTCATAGTGTTTGGCCAGCTCGACATGAGCGGTCACATCGTCAAGGGATGTCACGGCTATTTGTTTCCAAAATTGAACAGCTTCCTCGCGCCGGCCGTTGCGTTTCAGCAAAAAACTGAGCAGGCTTAAGGCTTGGTGATAGACTTCCAGTTCCGGGTCTTGCCCGGTCACCAGGCGATAATTATCTTCCGCTTCAGCTGTTAGCCCAATCCCCTGCTGCCAGATGGCCAGGCTGAGCAAATCCAGCGGATTGTCTCCCATATCAGGCTGGGAAAATTGCTGAATGACGCGGCCGGCCAGGGTCACCATCGATAACATATCAATGCGATTATGATAAAAAACCCGAAGAAGCTGGTGCGCATCCCCGGAGCGCAAATAGTCCATGTAGAGACCCGGTATAGCCCAACCAGGCACATCTTCATGGCTGCGCTGTAACCCTAGAAGATTCTGTTCCAATGAACTCAGAGAACAAGAACCTAGCCGGCGGCGCCACAAGCGACGGGAAGGAGGCAACAGATCGATATGTGGCCGTTCTAATAAATCGACGCCCAGGCCGTCCAAGCGGTTCATCAGATAGCGGTTGTCGAGCAACGGCAAATCAAAAGAGCGCCCATTAAAGGTCACCAGTCCAGCCCGCCTGGTTATTAACTCTGATAACATCGTGAGCATGGCACTTTCGTCCGCATGATCGCGCAAAAAATATTGCCGGACGATAAAAGCCTTGTGTCCAGAGGCGTCCACATCGAAATAAGCAGCGCCTACCATGAAGGCGATGGTCCCTGCCCCCATTAGTCCCGTCGTTTCCGTATCCAGAAAGAGCAGGTCTTCGACACGTAGCTGAGCCAACCGCTCATCTCGGCAAAATGTTGCCGCTATCTCCAGTGTATAAGAAGATAGTTCCTCCAGGGTATTATCCCCATGCAGGTATGATATTGGATAGACATGGTCCAGGACGAAGCATGAGCCTAAATCAGTTTCGACCAGATTTCCTCCAGGAAGCAGCAAATCCAAGGCCACGTTCTGGCCATCTTCTCCGCGATAATCAGAGCGGATTGCCGGCTCCGACAACCATTTTTGCTTCTCTGCCTGTGGTGATGCCGGTATCAGGTTTCGTGCACCTCGAACAACCCCAAGATGGCGCAATTTCCGTAATTTATCTTCGCCCATGTGTTCTATTCTAAGCCCGACGCCAGATGTCAGCAAGAGAATAATGAACCCATTGATACTTCTTGTTCTGCCATCGATGGTTGCAATGGCCCGTTCACTAAGGAATCACAAATTGAGAAACCGTTGAATCTCAAGGCCAAATATGGAAACATGAGCCTTATTTTATAAAAATGGGACCTGGGACCTGTTTCACACATAATTCCGGATAGACTATACTTATCGGCCATAGAGGTAATAAGATTGTGGAAATTTTAATCGCTGGCATCGGCATCATCGGCATCATTCTGTTAGCTAACGTACTGGTCGTCAGGGGCCGGAGCAGGGAACAAGCAGCCTTCAACTGGATTCTGTTACTCCTGAACCTACCAATTCTTGTGCTTAGTTTCATGTTTCTTTTCATTCCCCTGGACTTTTTGGGCCAGATGTTGGCCGCGTTGAATCCTGATTTTAGCTACCTTCGTTCGGCTGGCGTCATTCTCCTGCTCACAGCAGCCTGGGGCATTTTAGTAACCTTACCCTTTGTTCGAAGAAGCCTGGCCCGCATCATGGCCATCAATCCTGGATCTTCCGTCCATACTTTGGCCCTAATAATGGCCGGTTATTTGATAGGACAAAGCGCCTTAGCTTTAAGCCAGGGGGGCCTGGACGGTCTGGCTGAGACGGCCGTTCCTGCATCCATCACCTTATTTGTACTTTCGGAGCTACTCTTTGCTGTCGTAGCCCTCTTTGGCGTTGGCTTCCTGGTACGCCGAAACGGCAAACTGATAGCCACTCGATTGGGTTTGGAACAACCAAACCCACGTCACCTTTTGATTGGTGTCGGTTGGATCATTCTTCTGGTCGTGCTCCAGGGTATTGCCGGCATCGCTTGGGCATTACTCAATCCCGAACAAGCGGAGATCATGAATAGTGTGAACAGCTTGCTGTTGGCTAATGTTGATACTGTTTGGGAGTGGTTTATCTTAGCTTTGGCGGCCGGAGTGGGTGAGGAATTGTTGTTTCGAGGCGCCCTGCAACCCGTATTTGGACTTGGATTTACCGCCGTAATCTTTGCCGTCGTCCATATTCAATATGGCTATACGCCAATTCTGCTATTCATCGTCTTCCTGGCCATTGTTCTCGGCCTGGTTCGCCGATATTACAATACTACCATCGCCATTTTCGTTCATGTTGGTTACGATTTTACCCTGGGATTACTGGCCTTACTAGCAGTCTATCTCGAACAATTCATTACATATTAGCCGGATCACTGCTTTATGTATCACTTAGCCCAGGTCGAAAGATATTATCGCTTAGAATTTCTGTTACGCCTTCGTTGGCAACGAAAAACCGGATGTGAAAGGTGATTCTAGCAAGTTGCGTTGGCTCTTGCTCAGTGCTACAATGCCCTCGAAACGGGGCATGGCGCAGTTTGGTAGCGCGCTTCAATGGGGTTGAAGAGGTCGTGGGTTCAAATCCCGCTGCCCCGATCATAATAAGGACAAACGCCGCTATCAGAAACGCGGCGTTTTTGGTATTTGCTGGTGTAAATTTGGTAACCAGAAAACCAAAGGAGAGGTCAACGGTATGAATAGGGAGTTCGTGGCCCAAATTGAAGGGGTCTTGAGCATCATCCTCCTCGTCGTAGGCTTGGTATTTGTCATCATTGCGCTTGGCGCCGAGATGTTGGGCCTGGATCTAACGCCCGGTTTCGGCATGGTCCAGATGCTAGAATTACTTATCGGCCTCTCCTGCTTAACATTTGCCGGCTATTTGCGTGCCCATCGTATGCGGCCGGTAGGCGCTCCGCGATCGCTGCAAGCCGATATTGGCATACGATTGAGTGCAACCGGCCTCGTTTTCGCCTATACGGCCGGCTGGGCAGACCTTATTGGCATCGGAACACACCTTGAACCTGCCTTTAACCGGCCATTCGTCGGCCCCTTGCAACTAGGTGGGTTTCTGGTGGGAGTCATCATGATAGCCGTGGGGTTGCTAATGTACGTAACCAGTCGAGGCTCCAGAGAAACCTCGTCCTTGGAAGCGCTATTTACGAATGGCGCACGCGACGAAACTACTTCCTTGTCATGAAGACAAGTTGGCTGATTTCCTAACGCAATCCAGTTATCTGAAAACTTTGGTTTAAAATCGTAAATACCGCGTCTGTGGTCAATGGCCGCTGGAAAGTCACGGCATAGAGAAGGGTTTGGCCAGAGGGCACTGACCAGGGGAAAGCTGGGTTGGTAGAGAGCATCTGGAAAACCGTTCCCGAGGTATTAACCAGTAAAAGGTCGCCCACATCGACGAGGACCGACTGGTTACCCAGATTAGTGATCTGGCCAACGATTAGCAGGCTGTTGCCATCGGGCGGCAAAGTTATTTCAGTGATTTGAATGTTGGTTTGCTGTTCGGCCGCAGACGTATCCTGGAAGGGGATATTGACCTGGATGCCATTGGGAGTGCCGACAATCGAAACCTGCCACCGTAAAACCGGGCTGCTGAGACCGGCTGGTAGCTGGTAACCGGCCGTGGCCAAGACTGTTTGTCCTGGCGAGATTGAATTGCCCAATGGCGGGTTATTGCCAAGCTGGCTTACGGTGGGATTTAAGGCATAGAGGTTGCCCACATCATCCGCCAAAACGGTGGTCAGGGAACTGGTGTCAACAGCCGATGTGCCCACATTCTGAACCTGATAATCGATGTGGAGGACGGCAAAGCCCTGGGGAACGCCTGGCAGATCATACTGCGTGCTAACCGCAGTGACATTAATCTGAAGGCTTTCCAACTGCGCTGTTTCCCCCATATCGACGATTCGACCAGCGTCTACTTCGACCTGGGTATCCGACTGGACATATCTGCCCTGCACCACTAAACGGTTCTCTTCCAAGTCTTCTTCAATAATTACCAGGGTCACGCCAGGTACGCGCTGGGAAAATATTTCCCGGTTATCGCTGGCAACCTGGTTGCGACTGCTGACTATGAAAGTAGAACTACTTCCACTTCTGGTGGTCAAATTGATTTCATCCCCAACAGCCAATCCTTCGAGCATGGCCTGATTGTCGCCCGTATCATCCAGCCCAAAAACATAGTTGATCACGGCGCCATATACCCAGGCGGCTGTAGTCTCATTCAAAGTCGGGGGCGTCCACACACCTTCGGCCGGCAGTACCTCCGCTTGTACGCTGAATTGTTCACCCGAGACATCCAGGAAAATTGGCGTTTCCAAGGTGACCGTTATAGCTCCGGCCTGACTGATGGCTTCGTACGGATATTTATCCGTATCAATTTGCGGCTGATCTGGAGTTTCTAGAGTGGGGGTCGGCTCTTCGGAATCCTGGGAGCGTAAAAGCAAGAAAGCGAACAAACATAACAGCACCAAGCTGGCGATTGAGGCCCCAATGGCAATGATCAAGGGAGCCCGGCCGGAAAAACGCGAACTCAAGCCAGATTGGGAGTTGATATTTGTTTCGGTTGGATCAGCGTTTGCTGGTATCGAGTCCTCAGGGGCGTCGGCCACCAATCCTCTCCTCGTAAAGACCTGGCGCTACCCCTTACTGGCGGAAGGGTGCAACACGTATGAATATATTTGAATCACCGGTAACGATCTGGCTGAATTGTAGAAAGGGAATCGATACTCGAATCATGCCAGACACCGTTAATGAACTGAAGCGAATGGTACCCGTCTCATTGGTATATCCAAATGCCAAAAGTTCATTGGTCATATTGTCGTGAATGGCCACACCTACATCTTCAACTCCCTCCGTCAATTCTGGGGTGAAGTTGAGGTTTGAATCATAATAAACTGTTAACTCAAAGTTAACAGAACGGCCCGCTGCGACAACCGGTGTGCTAGTGGGTAAGGGCATGACCTGTACATTTGGGGTCGTCGTTGGAGGCTGAGCTATGGTAGTCAAGGCTGCAATTGGCGTTTCTGGCACGGGAATAGGTGTGCGAGTGGCGGTCGGTGGACTAGGGATGAAAGATGATGGCGGCTGGGTTGGCAAAGGAACAGGAGTGGGCGTCGCCACAGTTTCCGTACATCTTAAACTATAAGTGTACAAGAAAGATAAAGAATATTCTGGCGGGGCAACCGGTCCCACGAGAATGAACAGCCAGCCAGTATAGGTAGAATAGAAACTAACTTCACTGCCGAAGTCACCCGGCGCTCTATCATCATTGCCGCCGATCCCATTTTGATTCTGATCATACAAGATCATATTGGTATCGTTGACACTAGATAAATTAAAGGTCTCACAGACATAAAACAGGCCAGGCTTCACCCACAGTCGATAAAAATCATTGTCAGGGCCTTCGCCCCATATGGGCACGAAGTTCATGTCGAAAGTATCGCCAGCTCCGATCAGGCAGGCCAAGTCGAATTCACCATTGTATTCACATATATCAACGCCAGGAACTCGAGTGGAAGTCGGGAAAGATGTTGGAGTAGCAGTGCCTTGAATCTGATTGACTTCGAAGCAATAGGTCTTATTTGCCGTATCGCCACCAGCCTTATTAACAATTTGAGCGTAATATGTACCGTCAGCTTTGGCTGAAAAATCGACCCGGGATCCCAGGTTGCCAAATTCATAATCGTCGTTAGAGGCGATCTTATTACCCTGGGGATTATACACTGTCAAAACGGTATCCAGTCCGGCCGAGAGATCCGACGTTAAGACTTCGTAAGCAGCCCCAGACTTGCCCGAAAAACGAAACCAATCCACATCACCCGCTGGCCACAAGGTGATATCACACAATGGAGCGGCGCCCACCGAAGTTGGGTAAGCTGTCTCCAAGGTATTGTTAGGCTCATAGCGGTCAACGAAAACCGGTGTCGCAGTCTGGGGAGTCGATGTTGGCCCTTGGTCCTCCAAGATAGTCAACACAGCTGCGTCCCTATTGGCATCTAATATGGCCTGATCCGCATTGCTGAGAAGCAAGAGAACGGTCCTGTCGCCTACAAACGTACTTCTCGACCGTGTCTGTACCTGGAAAGAGGCTGTGGTGGAACCCGGTGGAAATACCAAATCCCCGGCGGCCGTCAGATAATCCAGCCCGGCAATAGCGGTGCCATTGCGCGTATCATATCTAACAGTAGCGGTCACCTGGGGCGAGGGACTGATAGAGACGGAGATAGTCGCCCGGTTTCCCTCTGAAACCTCATAACTGGATTGGGAAAAACCGACAACAGGGGTCGTCTGTAACGCAGCTACTTTTTGTCGGTTACCGGCCGAAGCCGTCGCAGCACCGAAGAAGGCGACCACAATCAATGCAGCCACCAATACCGCAAAGCCTCCTAAACGAGACTTCCGTTGTCTAAGCCCGGTCAAGTTCAAGCGCACCCCCTTGGCTAGAGACGTGGACTGTCATAGCCACACCTCGCGAAAGACATCTCAACGATCCAGCCTCCCACAATAGGTGAGCCGGATTATAGACAATCCAACAGGTCGTGGCAAATTCCCTAAGAACAACCTCCGGTTTCGGGAGTGGCGCGGATCGTTTGATTTTTACGACCAATTAACCCGTAACCAAATCAAGTCGAAGGCCGGATGATATTGAATGGCTGCTTACTTAAGATGTGTTATTCTCTTCGTCCTTTTTTTCCTGATTGGTTATCAAAACTTCATCCACCAGGCCATATTCCTGAGCCTCTTCCGCTGACAGGAAGATATCGCGATCTGTATCGCCTTCGATCTTATCGATAGGCTGCCCCGTGTGAAAACTAAGGATCTCGTTAAGTGTTTTTCTCAAACGCAGGATTTCATTTGCCTGGATGGCAATATCCGATGCCTGGCCCTGAGCGCCTCCCAATGGTTGGTGCATGTGAATGGTAGCGTTGGGCAAAGCGTAGCGCATTCCTTTGGTGCCAGCTGTCAGCAATACAGTGCCAAAACTGGCCGTAAAACCCAAGGCCACAGTGGATACCGGGCACTCGATCTGTTGCATCGTATCATAGATGGCCATACCCGAATACACTTGTCCACCAGGACTGTTAATATACAGACGGATCGGCTTGGATGGATCTTCCCGGGCCAGATAAAGCAGTTGGGCCACGACTAAATTGGCAATCTGGTCGTTGATTGGCGTACCGAGTACGACGATGCGCTCTTTGAGTAGAAGGGAGTAGATATCATATGCTCTCTCTCCTCTACCGCTTGTCTCGATGACCATTGGGATGAGTGAAGTTGGAATATTCATCATCATTCTCCTAAAGAATCGTTCTCCTAAGAATCATTCTTCCAAAGAATCATTCTCCTAAAGAGTGGACGCCGGCCGATGGCCCGCGCCTATTATCGTTTATTCTATTCCTCTTCGTCGGCTTCTTCTACCGCAAGAGTCTCCAGGTCGGGTGCATTGCCTGAGACGATTTCTACAACGCGTTCCTGGACTTTTTCCATCAAAATCTCACTATTCAGCATCTCCAATCCCTGGCCTTGGGTAAAAATGGATCGGAGTTGTTCTCGCAGTTCCTCGTTCTCCCCGAACTGGTCGAGTCTTTTCTCAATGGACGCATCGATGTCGGCCGCCGATACCTGAAGTTGTTCTTCCTTGATGAACTCCTGTAGAACCAAACCCCTGGATATGCGTTCCGTAGCGCCTTCTCGCCACTGCTCTCGCAGCGACTCTTCACTTTCTCCTTCAAGGGTTAAATAATCATCCCACTGCCATCCAGAACGGGTTATTTGTTCTTTAGACCTCTCTAGAACCTGGTCCAATTCGTCCTCAACCAAAACAGGCGGGTACACTATCTCGGCATCAACAAGTATCTCGTCCACTACCTCATCTACAAGATCAGACTTGGCCTGGCGTTCGGCTTGTTGGAGGAGTTCGGAATCCAAGGCCTTCATAAGTTCCTCGGCTGTTTCATACTCCCCTTCCTCTTGGGCGAGTTCGTCGGTTAGCTCCGGCAATTCACGGCTTTGTACCGCCTCGAGAGTAACCTTGAAATTAGCCCCTTTGCCCACTAATTCTTCTTCTTGGTAATCCTCGGGAAAAATGAAGCTGAACTCTTTCTCTTCCCCAGCTGACATGCTTTCTACGTTCTCCACAAATGGCAGTCCCGGAAACAGACGATCTGGATCGATCACGACATCGTAGTTGTTTTCTTGCCAGATAATCTCGCCCTCATCCTCATCGATCTTCCCTTCGCCGCTTATGGTTATCATGTCGCCAATAGCGGCCGGCCGGTCGACTGGTTCAAGTACTTGATGATTGGCTCGAATCCTTTCTACAGCCTCGGCCAGGGCTTCTTCCGTAACCTCAACCTGCTGAATTTCGCGGCGAATAGCCCGATAATCCCCGATTGAAACGACTGGTTCCAAGGGTATGGTCATGTTCAGCACCAGGGGCTCTAAATTCAATTCGTCCAATGTCGGTTGGCGGTAAGGCGTTTCTTCAAGCTCGTCCAAAACCTCGGCTACAAGTGATTCTATCATTTCCTCAACCGCATCGGCGCGCAAGGCTTCTTCGCCAACACGGCGGAGCAGAACATTATAAGGAACTTTTCCTTTCCGAAATCCAGGAATGCTAATTTGGCGCGATAACTCACGAGCAGTTCGCTTCATTTGAGCTTGTACGCGTTCTTCAGGCACTTCGACGGTAACCTTCAATTGCCGTTGTTCATCTTCCTCAGTTTTAATCGTAAGCGTCACAGTAAATCCTCATCATGTATACATTCAATCTCTTTTTCTAGACATGCCAAAACAGCAATGAAAGTGCCGCTACTTCAGACCTCGAAATTGACTAGCTGCTGCGTCCTTTAGGCAATTAAAAAGCGTTGCCCAAACAACAGCCAGTACTTGGAAAAACGCCCATTAATCGAGCAGTACCTGTTGCCGTGGCAACGCCTGTCCTATGGGGAAGGCGGGACTTGAACCCGCACGCCTTGCGGCACATGATCCTAAGTCATGCTCGTCTGCCAATTCCGACACTTCCCCGCCTGGCAAATTATACCACCGGTAGTCGCTTTGCCAAGCAAAGCCAGCATATTTTCGTTTCCGGCTTTTTTGAATTAACATAGGGATTCAATGCGTCGCAGTTTCATTACTTCAATTGAAGCTACGACACATTATAGGAACGTAATACAAGATGTATATTAGAATTTGTAAAAGCAGGCTGTAGAGGTATCTATGTCGACATTACTGATAAAAAATGCAACGGTAGTGGCTACGATGGATGACGAGCGGCGCGAAATCGTTGATGGCGGCCTTTTCGTCCACAACAATGTGATCGAGCAAATTGGCCAGACATCTGAACTTCCTTCCACGGCCGACCGGGTGATCGACTTGAGCCATCATGTCGTGTTGCCAGGTCTCGTCAATACTCATCATCACTTATACCAAACCCTTACCCGTGTTTTAGCTCAAGATAACAATCTTTTTGATTGGTTGAAAACCCTATACCCTATCTGGGCGAATCTCACTGATGAGGCGATTTATATCAGCACTCTGAGCGGGCTGGCCGAGTTAGCTCTCTCTGGATGCACGACAAGCAGCGACCACCTTTATGTTTTCCCCAATGATTGTACTTTAGATAGCCAAATACGGGCGGCCGGCGAGATAGGTCTTCGATTTCACGCAGCCCGTGGATCTATGTCATTAGGCGAAAGCCAGGGCGGATTACCCCCAGATCGCGTAACGGAAGACGAAGCCTTTATACTCAAAGATAGCCAGCGGTTGGTCGAGACATTTCATGATCCGGCTCGACACGCGATGTTACGCATTGTCTTGGCACCCTGCTCGCCCTTTTCAGTAACACCTGATCTCATGCGCGAGTCGGCGAATATGGCTCGCACATATGGCGTTCGATTGCATACTCACCTGGCTGAAACTATCGAAGAAGAAGAATTCTGCCTGGAAACATTTGGCCACCGGCCAGTAGCCTACGTCGAATCATTGGGCTGGACTGGCGATGATGTCTGGCACGCCCATTGCGTGCACATGAGCCAGCAGGAGATAAACCTTTTCGGTCAAACCGGTACAGGTATCGCCCACTGTCCAAGCAGCAATATGCGGTTGTCAAGCGGCATCGCTCCTGTCATTGCCTGGCGCGAAAAAGGCGTGCGCGTGGGTTTGGGAGTTGATGGATCGGCTTCTAACGATGGTAGCCATTTACTGGCCGAAGCCCGGCAAGCTATGCTTTTGCAAAGAGTCGCTCCAGACCGCTATCTAAGCGAAGCGCCAGGAGGAAGGGGCGGTTTTGCCGGTGATCCAACCGTCATGTCAGCCCGGCAAGCTTTGGAACTTGCCACAAGAGGCGGCGCTGCCGTTCTCGGACGCGATGATATCGGCCACCTGGCCCCTGGAATGAGCGCCGATTTCATAGCCTTTGACCTGAATCAGATCGCTTATGGCGGCGCCATACATGACCCCGTGGCGGCGGCCGTTTTTTGCCAACCTTCGACGGTTGACCTATCGGTGGTCAATGGCCAGGTCATCGTCGAGAATGGCCTCTTGACCACGATTGAATTGGAGTCATTGTTGGAGCGTCACAATGAGATAGCCATAGCTATGGTTCGTGGGGATTAATTAATGGCCCGCAGCAAATAACAACCGAAGATAATAATTCATACCCAAAGGTGTGTAAGCTGACACCCGAGCAGAGGTGCTGCTATAAAAAAGACTTGATGTTAAAAAAGATCAGCATCAAGCCGATCCGATAAATTTGCACCCGTTTCACACTTGGAGCAGGCTAGGGTAAATTGAGATCGATCAGAAGACAAATAGCAATAGAATGGCCAGTATACCTAAAGCTATTACGGCTGTAACGATACAGCCGACGACCTTTCCTGCAAGTTTAAGCACAAAACGGGCAATAGCAAAGGCGATAACGACTAGAACAACCAGCACAATTATCGAGAGAATGATATCCATCTTGAAACCTCCCTTTTGGTTTGTGTTCTATTTTATGCGGAATGGAAATCAACCGCCAGTGTAGGCAACTGCTCGTAAACAGAATTGGGTAAGGTCACTCACGGCCGAACTGGCCTGTTGTTTGGCGTCGGGTTGATCTATCAAATTCAAGATCACCTCATCAATGGCGCCTGACAGGGCTTCGGCCGAACGGCGGGTATTTTGGGGTAGAATCTGGCCCTTATCAAGCGCCAAATCCAGGGGTTGTTGCCAAATATTGACCAGGCTTTCCCGAAAATCGGCCCGCCCTTTAACTAAGGCCGGCAGGGTGCCGACCCCACCGACCAATAGCAAGGACACCACGGCCGGTTCAAAGGTGCCGATATTCACATAAGCCTGGATGCCTGCCGCAATTTGTTTAGGCAAGGTCGCCCGCCCTACCACCGCTTGTTGAACAGTTTGCAACAAGAATTCGGCTGTTTCTTCGTAAAGATAAACAAAGAGCGTCTCTTTATCGGGAAAATAGAAATAGAAAGTACCGACGGCTACGTCGGCGGCCGCGACGATGTCGCGGATGGTGGCCGCGTGATAACCCTTTTCGGCGAAAACCCGAACAGCAGCCTGCATCATGGCTGTCCGCTTGGCATCTTTCTTCTTCCGTGTTGTTTCTGTGCTTCTGTAAACCATTCGCTTAACTTCTGGTAACCAATACCCTTAGAATCGATCAGCGGATCAGAGAATAAACTAGCCGGGCAGCGCTGTCAAATGGGAAAGGTGCGTTTGCAGTGCTTGCTCGAATAGAGGAATATTGGCGAACCATGGATCTCGACCTGAAACTCGACGAAGGTAGCTCGTTACCAAGATACCGGCAAATCTACAGCCAACTAAGAGACATGATCATCGCAGGGAAATTGCCAGTCGGGACGCGCCTGCCCCCAAGTCGAAAATTGGCCAAACAAAACAATCTTGCCCGGGTGACAGTGACTTCAGCTTATGATCAATTGCGGGCCGAAGGCTATGTGATCAGCCAGACTGGGGCTGGGACTTTTGTAGCGCCTGATTTACCGCCGCTCGATCAGGTAGCTGCTGACCAATCACAGATATTTAGGCCCTCATTTTCATTCTGGGGACAGCGGGTTATGAGGACATCCAGCTCTGAGAGGGCCAGAAAAGTTAGCCCTAGGCCGGCGATCGACTTTGGATTTGGACGGTCTTTTCCCCATATTTTTCCCTACGACACCTGGCGCAGGCTCCTGGCTCGTTACCTGAGCACCGACGATACCATGCTATCCCGTTATGGTTCGGTAGCCGGATTCGATCCTTTACGTGAGGCAGTGGCCGATTATCTCAGTCGTATGCGTGGTGTCAGTTGTACGGCCGGTCAAGTCGTCATTGTGAACGGCATGCAACAAGCGTTAGATATATTGTCCCGCCTGCTTCTCAACAATCAGGACGAAGTCCTGGTGGAAACACCAGGGTATGCCGATGCCTTCCAGCTATTCCGCACCTTTGGGGCGAAGTTGCACGCTTTGCCCGTGGATGAACATGGTTTTCCCGTCGAAAATATTCCGGCCGCTTGCCGGGCACGTTTTGCCTTCGTTACGCCTTCCAACCAATTTCCCAGAGGGGGAACGATGCCGTTGGCTAGAAGGCTGGCCTTGATTCAGTGGGCGCGCCAGGCAGGCGCCTTGATCCTGGAAGACGATTACGATGGCGAACTGCGATATAGTCAGCATCCCTTGGCAGCATTACAGGGATTGGACCGGGATCATCGCGTCGTCTATTTGGGAACTTTTTCAAAAGTCTTGTTTCCCGCCTTACGCCTGGGTTACGTTGTTCTGCCACCATCTTTACTGGCGCCGTTTTGCCAGGCCATGCAGCTTGTCGATCGCGGGGCGCCTACTTTGACCCAGGCGGCCGTAACCGATTTCATCACAGAAGGGCATTTCGAACGTCACCTACGCCGGTTACGAAGTGTTTATGGAGAACGACGAACCATTTTGGTTCAATTATTGGAAAAAAAGCTATCCGGCATCGTCGACTTTTCGGAGGTCGAAGCGGGCCTTCATGTGATGTTATACCTGGCGCCTGGTTACGACGAGGATACGGTAATACAGCAGGCAGCCCAAACCGGCGTAGGCGTTTACCCCGGCACTCCCTATCATGTGGAGCGGCCGGCGCGAGCTTCGATATTGTTAGGTTTCAGCGGCTTGAGCAAGGACGAAATCAAGGAAGGCGTTTCGCGCTTGGCTATGGCGATGCAAGGGTTAACAAAAGCTGATGGATGAGGGCCATCCAGCACCTCAGAACGAGTATATGAAGACCGGCAAAGTTAATACCTTGTCTACTCAAAAATGTGGATAATTGGCCCCAACCCTCGATGAGCCACCAGATAGAAGTAGGAATCATTTTTTTCTGGCACATTTTCAGTGAATGGCTATAATCAGCTTCCAGATATCTTGGGCGCTTAGCTCAGTTGGTTAGAGCGCTTCGTTTACACCGAAGAGGGCGGGGGTTCGAGTCCCTCAGCGCCCACTATCAGTGTTGCGCCCCGAGTACCGTCTGTTATAATTTTCGCGCTTGTGATAAATTACACATAATATGCAACCCTGTGGCGCAGTCTTGTCCTTCATTCTAACCAGGAGATTTAGCTTATGGCCCAAGCGACGGTGAGTGCCGATGGCCTTACTCGACGCGAGTTCCTCTACTACATTTGGGGAGCGTCGATAGCCCTTTTTGCGGTTCAATTTACCGGCCTTCTGATCTGGTTCATGTTGCCCAGATTTCGCGAAGGAGAATTCGGCGGTAAGTTCACCTTGCCGGTAGATACTCTGCCTGATGTAAATGAACCGCCATTCGACTTTCCAGACGGCCGTTTTTGGCTTGTAAATGTCAACAATATGGTTGCTATTGGCTGTGAACGTATGTGGGCAGCCTCAGGTGATGGGGATATAGAAGGCGCGGTCGCGATTTATAAAGTTTGCACCCATCTAGGCTGTATCTACGCCTGGGTGAATGCCAACGACCGCTTTGAGTGCCCCTGCCATGGTTCGAAATACCGGCTCGATGGCCGGCGAATCGAGGCTCCGGCGCCGCGCAATTTAGATCGTTTCAAATTATTGGCCCTGGATGAAAACGATTCCGTCCTGGCTGAATCCACTGTAGACGACAAGGGATCTTACAGCACGCTGCAGTTGCCAGCCGGCACCGCATTTCTGCAGATCGATACGGGTGATAAGAAGTCCGGCGACAGTCAGGTTTTGTTGAGCGATTTCCCAAAGAATTGCCCATAAGTCTGCCACGACTCACCCTTTAAGAATCAAACATTAGAAACTGTTACACCTCAGAGTATCATGGTTTCTTTTCTTCATTTTTATACCGTGACAGCATAATGTAGCACGGAGGAGAAACACAGCTTATGGCCACCTTCTATGATCAAGTCAGGGAGATGGGGCTGAAGCAGGCCACAATCGCTAAAGCCGACGAGATCGTCGAGCGCGTTACCGCTGGCATGAACACCGGCGACATACGTTCAGCGCTGCGGGGCGATGAACCCAGGCGTCCTAACCCCCGCCTGAGACCGCATGCCGACGGTTTCTGGTTCCATATCCGTCCAAGCTTTTACCACACAGAGGTCACCCGTATTTATCCCACTTTCCGTTTGGGATGGTTATCGACCTTCATGTTTGTTTGGGAGACGATCACCGGCATTTTTCTAATGATCTTTTATACACCGAGGCCTGGCACAGCTTACTCTGATATATGGAATATCATCACGAACGTGCCCTTGGGAAATCTCATGCGCGATCTGCACCGCTTGGGCGCGGAAATCATGGTCCTGGTGGTTGCCTTACATATGCTGCGCACGTTCATAACCGGTAGTTATAAGGTGCCTCGCCAATTTACTTGGCTGACCGGCATGCTGCTGTTGGTCTTTACCCTGGTACTAAGCTTCAGTGGCTATCTGTTACCTTGGGATCAATTAGCATACTGGGCTGTAACCGTTGCCGTTAGCGCGGCTGAAGCGGCGCCGCCGGCCGAGATCATGGGTAAAAATATCAATCTTTTAGTTAGGGGCGCACCGACCTTCGGTCCAGGAGGCCTGTTACGTTGGTATTTGCTTCATGTCTTGGTCTTGCCCTTGTTAACCGGCATTTTTATCTTCGTTCACTATTACAAGGTTGTCCTCCAGGGTCACTCGTTGCCGCCCGGCCGCGAGAAAGCCGGTGAAGATAATGCAAAGCGCGTACCTAAGACGGAACGAACCTATTTCACTCCTGATCTGATTACCAGTGAACTGATGTGGACGGCGTTAGCTACATTATTGTTGGTACTCGGCGCCCTTTGGTTTTATAGTGCGCCCTTGGAAAGTCAGGCCAACCCGCTTAGTACGCCGTTGCATGTAGTCGCTCCGTGGTATCTGGCCTGGTCCCAGGGTTGGCTCAAGTTGGCTCCAAAAGAATTTATCGCCTTCATTTTTATCCCTGCCTTGGCGACTGCATTCTTCGTGATGCCTTATATCGAGATTGGCAAAAGTCGCCGGTACGCTGATCGACGGGTTGGACTCAGTGTCGCCATGCTCTTTATCGCCTTCATGCTGATTTCTAATTGGATGGGCTCGCCAGAATACGCGGTGGAAAGTTCCCCGGATCAGGAAGTTTACCAGGAATTACTTCCCCAGGAAGGACATAGTCCTATCCTGGCGGTCCCCTATGAAGCTTTGGAGTTTGGTGTTTTTTCGCCTGGTGAAACGATAGAGGGCAACCCTGAACTAACTGAAGCCTTGCTTGAGTTTGAGGCGGCCATGAATCGCCATAGCTGCAATCTCACTGGCAATCGTTGGAAAGATGATTGTAAAGAGGACAGGAGCGGAACGCGTTATTCCAATAACTTCACCAACGATGCCATGCCGGACCCGGAGGCTATCCTCATCATCGAGCCGGTGCAGCACAACATGAAACAGGTTACATTGCAAATCGAATCGGTCAACCCGGAAACCGGTCCGGTCAGTACTGAAACAGTAGCGTTCCGGCATGTTGACTCAGGGTACGAGGAAGACTAAAGATGCAAGTTAAAGTCGTCATCGGAACCATAGCATTTATGCTCGTGATGATCATATTAGGCGTCGCCGCTCTATTTGAGCCGGCCCGTTTACAGGCAACTACCGACGCCTTCGCCGGGCGGCAGGTTGAAAAAGGCGCCCAGTTGTTTCGGGAGAATTGCGTGGAGTGTCACGGACTTGAAGGCAAGGCTCAAGATTGCGTTGATTTCACGGGAGAAGCAAAGGGTTGTGTCGGTTTACCTTTGAACCACGCGCCCTTACTTTGTGGTGAACCTTCTACCAGACTGCAGCAAATAAACTGGCAAAGCAGCAAATCTAATTATATCGCCCAGACGATCGCAGCCGGCCGACCGGGAACAGTGATGCCGACTTGGTCCCAGAATTTCGGCGGGCCCCTGGGCGATCATCAAGTCGAGCAATTGACCGCTTATGTGCTGAATTGGGCTAACGACCCCGAATTATGTGGTGATGTCACGGTCGTAGAGCAAGTAGAATGGCCTGAATCATGGGAAGAATTGCCTCAGGGCGATGCGGCTGCTGGTCCAGGCCTCTACCAGATTAATGGCTGTTTGGGTTGCCACGGCGATCCGGCCAATCCTGACTCCGCTACCGTTGGTCCACATCTGGGCAACATCGCTAATGTCGCTGCCGTAAGAGAACCGGGTGTCTCGGCCGAGCAGTATATCTACGAATCAATCTTGTATCCGAACACGTACATCGCGCCTGATTGCCCGAATGGTCCGTGTTTGGAACCCAGCGTCATGCGTGCAGATTACGGCACCGTTTTGAGTTTAGAAGAAATGGCTGATCTGATCGCCTATTACATGACTTTGTCAAACGAATAGTTTTTAGATCTGTCCGCCAAGTTGTAAAGATTGGGGCCGCTCTTTTGTGAAAAGAGTGGCCCTTTTTAAATTTGATTTCAGTTTCTGATCAAGGGGCGCAGGAAACGACTTCATCGCCATGAAAAAAGGCCCGGAAGTAAATGCCGGGCCTTTTTTCGATGCACATGTAGACGCTAAAGGAGGAATTCAACCCTTTACATAATAACCCTAATTGGCTACAAAATTCAATAGGCCAATAGGACCATGACCTGGGTACTATCGCTGTATGGCTTGAATCAAGCTCCTTTTACGGCCGTGCCACAAGATCGACAGAATTTGTCTGTCGGATCTAGGCTATGCCCACATTCATGGCAGAAATTTGAACCGCCGGCATCTTTCGTAACAGTCGGCGTGGGCTGCAAGCTTTGGCTATGCCGTACGGGGCGTGGTTTGAGGACTCGTTTCTTCGACCGCCGGTTGGCCAACAGCAGCCAGATACCAGCAGCGAGAGCCAGGCCAAGGGCAGCCCCCGCGATAATGATTGGCCAATTTATTGATCCGTTTGAAGCTGTCGCAGGATCTCCTGCATTGTCCACGCCAGGTGATATGATGGGCGATTGATTTGCCAGAGTCTCGATCGAAAGCTGCGGGTTGCTGAGTTCATAACTTGTTTCTAACCGGAAACTTTGCCCCGCGGGCACTTCCTGTGGGGGAAGGCTATGGTACAGTAAGCCGTCTTGGCGGTTCGTGGGCTCGTTTGCCGCCGGATCCAGGCTGATCTCATCAGCCATAGCCGGCTGTTGGACAGTCGCCAATAACTCGGAAACGAAGATATCTGCCTGCCAATCAAATGAATAATTCCGCTGGTTGCCGTCGGCCGTGTAAGGAGCGTAATATTCGATTCGAAAGGTAGGATCCGTCGCCGTGAGTGTTAGCAGTCCGGGAGATGACTCATCATATTCGATATCAGAAAACATGGCTCCTGTTTCATCAACCCGAGCAACAGCATTGATCGTCGCATCGATCGGCACCGGCAGCACAAGCTTGGCGGGTAGCGAGATATCCTCAGCCAAAGTCCCGGTCATGAGAACCAACATCGACGGCTGGTCAAAATCAGGCCACAACTCGACTTCCAAGAGATCGAGAGTGGGTGGGGCTTGCGCACGTGCGGGCGTGATCGTCATAAACCACGTGACTAGCATGAAGATGAAAAACAAAACCACCAGCGCTTTGCCTCGCGTCGATAGATAAAATGTTAATTTGGATTTATCTGATATTTCCAAAAGCTTCTTTCAAACCTCCAATAAATTGTTTATGGTTTTGGGGCAAATTATCTAGGGTTCACCACGTAGTCTAATGCGGCTCGCCCGACAGTACGGGCATTCCAAATCGGTAAAATCGCGGCCGCAGGTATGGCAGGTACGTGTTTGCACAGGGGCATTATCTTCGAGCGAACCCAATATGAGGACTAGATCCTCCCCTTCATGTTCTTGGAGCCATTCATCCAGAATATGACGGTCGATCAGCCACCGCCCGTTTTCATCGCGGGTTGCTCGGCCGCTCATCACATCCAGCCCTAACTCGTAGGCTTCGGCCGCCATTTTCAGGATGATGGAACGCCTCATAGTCTTCATCGCCCACTCCTCTTGATTTTATGTATCTAAGTCCTTTATTATACCAGTAGATAAAAATGGTGAAGATCGTTATCTTTTTAATCGACCAATTGGCTTTTTTCCTAGTCCAAATAACGAATCAATCACCAACTGAAACAATATTTCATGAGTGAGAGGTTATTGTATGTCAGAAGGTAAAGAGAAGCTTGGGCAGGACCTAAAGATTTTAGAAGCCATGGCGGCCGGGATGGATGAGTATTTGAGAAACCAATCATTATTTTGGCCCTTGCCAGATACCACCATGCCGAGGCTAACTGTGGGAGGATATCTTTTACGCCAACACCGCCTGGTCGCCTTGCGACAACTGCTTGCACTCAGGGAACAACAACGGCTTGATGATGCCATCAGGCTATTTAACGAGGCATTAGTCGAAAAAGTTGTGGCCTTTGAGAAGCGGGCCAATGATGAGTTGCATGCCAGGTTACGCCAATGGAGCGAATACATCCGCGAACTACGTCATGAATCCTTAGCCGCCGGCGATTATTATGCATCGGCCGTGGAAATCCGGGCCATCATCGCTGCCATTCTGGCAAAGCTATCCATGCCCCCTTACGAACTAGACAAGGGAATTCGTACGGAAGCGGATGCTTACGATAAAGCCCTCCATAATTATTGGCAACCGGGAGATTTTGTCTGGCCCGAAGATTGGCGAAGCGCCTATCCGCCCAAAGATTATTGGTGGCTATACGGCCGTCCCCGCACCCGGTCCTGAGTAAACAACCATTTGAGATTTTTTCGAGCCGAGAGAAGGGCTTCGGCTAGCTTTCCTCAGCTAATTGAACCGGTTCAAGGGGATCATATTCTGGGTTTTGCCACCTGGAGGCTCGAATGAGAAAGCCCACGATACGCCATCCGATGCGGGCGATTAGTGGGTATCTACCCAGCTTATAAGCCAGCCGCGCCAGGCGTGTCCGGCTTGGTAATTGCTTGAGAATGTTGTGGTCGATAATGCGCTCCCGATAATCTAGAAAACGATAATCATCCCGTTCGAAAGCATCTACGATGGCGTCTGTGGCCACATCGCCATAGCTCAAAGCAAAAGCGATCCCTTCGCCGACAAGTGGATCGGCCCCAGCAGCATCACCAGCCAGGATCACCCGATGAGCCGAATATCGTCCATCTTTGTCAAACCAGCGAATGGGATGGCCCTTTAATTTGTAATCGTCTAAATCACGGTCCCTCTTGTCTAGGGACTCGCGAAGCTCCTTGACTAGATCCGCTTTGGGACGTTGGGGTTGGGCGCGGCTGTCAAAGACGCCACGATTCATAAAAGTTTTCCCATTCACAAAACTTGGAAAATCCCAATAATAGCCCTGCATATCGTCTTTCAT
>JAHEJP010000346.1 GCA_024638855.1 Chloroflexota bacterium | reverse complement strand
CCCACCAGCCAGGCAGCCGCTTCAGCCATGATTTCCATTCGTCGATCGAGATCGCCCGGCCGGGCTTGGTGGACCGTTATCTCGTCCAAGGTTATCTGTTCACCTTCCATGCTATCACCGTCAATTGCTTTTATGGCCTAGCCGGTCTATAAACAATAGTCTATCTACCACCAACAGGAGTGCAAAATCGTGAATCGACTGGCAAATGAATCCAGCCCCTACCTATTACAACATGCCGACAACCCCGTGGATTGGTTTCCCTGGGGTGACGAAGCCCTACAACTGGCCAAAGCCGAAGATAAACCCATATTGCTCAGCATCGGCTATGCCGCCTGCCACTGGTGCCACGTCATGGCCCACGAATCCTTTGAAGATCCGGCCACGGCCGCCTTCATGAACGAACATTTCATCAATATCAAAGTGGACCGTGAAGAACGGCCGGATTTGGACAGCATCTATATGGACGCCGTGGTGGCCATAACGGGCCAGGGAGGCTGGCCCATGACGGTGGCTCTCACGCCCGACGGCCGGCCCTTTTTCGGCGGCACCTATTACCCACCCCAACCCCGTTACGGCATGCCCAGTTTCAGCCAGGTGCTGCAAGTTTTGAATGATGCCTGGCATAACCGGCGTCAAGAAGTGCTGAACAGCGCCGCCCAACTGAGCGGGCAGGTTAGCCGCAGCATCGCCTTGCAAGGCCAGGCCGGGCTCTTGCAGCCAACGCTCCTGGAACAAGCGACCCAGACCCTGGCCCAAACCTTCGACGCCAAAGAAGGTGGCTTCGGCGGCGCGCCCAAGTTCCCACCCTCGATGGCCATCGAATTTCTACTGCGCCAGGCGCAACGTTACGGCGACCGGCAAGCCCAACACATGGCCGAGTTCACCCTGAAAAAGATGGCCTATGGCGGCATGTATGACCAGGTAGGCGGCGGTTTCGCCCGCTACTCGGTGGATCATCTGTGGTTGGTGCCCCACTTTGAAAAGATGCTCTATGACAACGCTCAATTGGCCCGAGTTTACCTGCACGCCTGGCAAATGACCGGCAATCCTCTATACCGGCGCGTGACCGAGGAGACGCTGGACTATGTGCTGCGCGAGATGCTGCACGAAGACGGCGGCTTTTACAGCAGCCTGGACGCCGACAGCGAAGGAGTCGAGGGCAAATTTTACGTCTGGTCGGCGGCCGAAATCCAGGCCATCCTGGGCGATCAAGCCGGTTTATTCATGGCCTATTATGATGTAACTGAAGGCGGTAATTGGGAAGGCAATAATATCCTGCACATCAACCAGGAGCCGGAAGAAACGGCCGCGGCCGCCGGCTTGAGCCTGGAAGAGCTGGAAAGCAGCCTGGCGGCCGCGCGTCAAACCCTTTATGAACATCGCGCCCAGCGGGTATGGCCCGGACTGGACGACAAAGTTTTGACGGCCTGGAATGGCTTGATGATGGCCGCCTTTGCCGAAGCCGGTCGCGCCCTGGGTCGGGTTGACTATCTGGCAGCGGCTCAAAGCAACGCCCGCTTTCTATATGACAATATGCGTACCGGAGACGGTCGTCTTTTGCGCACCTGGAAAGCCGGTTCCCAGGCTAAGTACAACGCCTATCTAGAAGATTATGCTTATCTGGCCGAGGGGCTGCTGGCCCTCTATCAAAGCGATTTCGATCCCCGCTGGTTCAGTTGGACCCGGGAATTGGCCGAGATGATGCTGGCCCATTTCCACGACCAGGAAAATGGCGGCTTCTTCGACACCTCGGACGACCATGAGCAGCTGATCCACCGGCCGAAAGATTTGCAGGATAATGCCGTACCCAGCGGCAACGCCGTGGCAGCTACAGTCTTGCTCAAGCTGAGCCTTTTCACCGGCGAAGGGCGTTACTGGGACCTGGCCGAGGCGGCTACGGCCGGACTGCACAACGCCCTGGTCCAGGCGCCGGTAGCTTTCGGCCAATGGTTGCAGGCGGCCGCCTTCATCCTGGGCGAGCCCCGGGAAGTGGCCATCGCGGGCGATCCCGGAGAAGCCAGCGGGCAGGCTCTACTCGAGGTAGTCAACGCTGCCTTCCGCCCCTTCTTGGTGGTCGCCGCCGCGCCTGAAACGGCCGGCGAAACGGTGGCTTTGTTAGCCAACCGCCCCCAGATCGACGGCCAAGCCACCGCCTACGTTTGCCACCGTTTCCTCTGCCAGGCTCCGGTAACCGAACCGGAAGCGCTGGCAGCCCAATTGGCTGGGGACTAGGAGAAGGGCCTTGTTACCACAGGAAGAATTGATCGGCCGCCTGGCCAAGATCTGCCGGCAAGATCCCCAGTTGGTGGCGGCCATGCACTACGGTTCCTTCGCCCACCTGGAAGCGGATGAATTTTCGGACCTGGACATCATCCTCTATTTTGAAGACGCGGCCGTCTCCGACATCGATCAGCGGGCCTGGTTGGAACAAATCGCCCCAGTGGAGCTATTCTACATCAACGAGTTCGGCAATAGTGCGGCCATTTTTGAGACCCTCATGGATAAGGCCCTCATTCGCGGAGAGTTTCACTTCGATCCGGCCGGCGACATGGCGAAGCTCGAGGGTTATCGTGGCCAGATGTGGTTTCCGAGCCTGGAAACGACCCTCATCGTCGACAAAAGCGGCGCTTTGAGCAGACAGTTGGGGCCTTTCACCGGCCCGCCGCCGGCCCACGAATCGGCCCAGGATGCCAGCTACTTATGCGACAGTTTTCTCAACTGGTTCCTCTTCGGTCAAAATCTGCTGGCCCGCAGGGAGTACGCCCGTGCGCTGGAAGTGATGACCCTGCTGCATGACAACCTGTTGCGCATGGCCCGCCTGATCGAAGGAAAGACACAGCGTTGGATCACGCCTACGCGTCGGTTGGAGCAAGATCTCTCGCCAGAAGCCTACACCCGCTACAGGGGCTGCACGGCGCCTCTCAAGCCTGAAACGCTGCGGCAAGCTTACCGGCTTGCCTGGGTTTGGGGTAACGAGATGATGGTTAGCTTAGCCGGTTGCTACGGCTTCACCTTGCCCAAGTCGCTGATCCAGAAGCTCAGCCACCGTCTCAAGGGAAGATCTTGAAGATAGCGGACCAGCTTAAGGCTTACGCGCTAAAAGAAACAATTCGCCGCCGCACCAGGTCAAGATAGCGGCTTGAGCTCGACCATCCTCATGGCTTACATGATGATAAGCTGGCGGCGCCGACCTCCTGGCCAAGGCGATGGATCGCCGAGCGAGATAGCCGGCCGACCCCTTCAGGGATCGGATCGGCGACTTGTAGTCAAAGCCTGCCCACATAGCGCCCTTAGCTTGGGCAACCCGAGGCCAATCGGTATCTTCGTCCTGGTAACAGTCGCTGGGGAACGCTTGAACAACTTGCAAGCTCGCTGAATCCAGTGCGGAGAGGTAGCGGCCGAAGGTGGGCACACTTTCGTTGATGCCTAATGACAACTCGTCGCCGGCCACATCTTGGAGAGTCTGCTCCTCATTCTGCCAGATGCTGAGACAGGGCTCATTGATGGCGCACAGCACCCCCCCGCTCTTGAGAACATGGCTGACATTCTTCAAAAACAACGGCAGATCCGTGGCATGGTGCAGTACGGCGCAGCAAAAGACAATGTCAAAAGTATCCGGGGGAAAAGGTAGCTTCTCGCCATCGCCAATCAGCGGATCGAACACAACTTGAGCTTGTTCCATCAAAGCGTACGAACGGCCCAGGCCAATATTCTCATCGGGAACGATATCCATGGCGATGGCCTGGCAGCCACGCAAAGCAAAATGTTTCGCCGCCCAACCACGCCCCGCGCCCAGGTCCAACAATCGCTCCCCACCTGAAATATCCAATAATTCGAGAGCCAAGTCGAAGGCTTTGGCAATGGGAGGCCAGGGTCCATCCGAAACATAAGGGACGGATAGGTCGACGGCATTCTCTTCTGGATCATAGATCTCTAGCTTCTTGTGCAATTCTACCCAGCCTTGGGCTTCGACCTTCTTGGGCAGCCATGATTCATCGTCGAGGTATAACTGGGGAATGCCCTTGAGGATGGGAAATTGGCGGCCGCAGCCGGTGCAGATCAGGGATCCTTCGTCGATTCCACCCCGCCTTGTAGACCCTTCCTCGGCTTGAAATTTTGAACCACACGCCGGGCAGCAAACGATCTCAAGTAGCTCATAACGCATAACGGATTATACGCCGCTCAAGTCAGTGTCTCAAACGGCGTATAACTTCATGATGCCATCAGGCCTTGGCCTTCAGCTTACTGGGAAGCTCGACCCAGGATAGGCCGCAGCCACCGTTCGGGCAACATCGTGACCAAAGGTAAGGCTACCAGGGCAATGAGGACAACTGTAGAGGTGCTATCGGAAGTTAGAAATTCGATGATCTCCTCAACAGTATGCGAGAGGGAGATCACGCCCGCTTCGTAGAATTCATGCAGGCTGCCGGCCGCCAGCCGTATGGCCAGGACGAGCAATACAAAACCGGTAACGGCGAAAAAGAGGCGCAAATTGATCCGTAAACTACCACGAATGAAAAGTATGCCGAATAAAGCAGCCAGGATCAGCCCTGCCAGACCGCCGGCAAGGCTCACCAATCCCGATGTTTCCGTCAGCGACAAGGCCGCCAGGAAAAGGACTGTTTCCACTCCCTCACGAAAAATCATGAAGAAGACAAAAGCCAATAGGCCCCAACCATAGCGCCGGTTCTGGTCCGAGGTAATCGTTTCCAATCTCCCCTCAATTTGTTGTTTCATGCCCCGGGAATTGCGCCACATCCAGACCAGCAGGCTAACGACCAGAACGGCCGCCACCGCGTACATCACGCCTTCCACGACGGCATCTTCGGGATCAAAACCGATCAAGCTAAAGCCGACTGCTCCCAACAGACTGACCACGATGGCCAGGCCCAGTCCGGCGTAAACCCAGCGGTTCAACTCTCGCCGGCCGGAACGGTTTAGGAACATCAGCACAAGGGCGATAATCAATGCGGCTTCTACCCCCTCGCGCAAAGTAATCACAAAAGCTTGCATGTTTCTCTCCTATCCTCTTGAGATTATTCTCCGTAAGGTGTCACTAAAACTGTGCCGGCCACGGTGCCGGCCAGGTGAAACTGTTTTTTGCCCACCTGCAAAAGCACGGCCCCTTCCCCGCCAATAGCTAATAAAAGAACCTCCACGCCCGGCCGAATGCCCTCCGCCTCCAGAAAGGCCCGCACGGTCGGATCTCCATCAATTTGCACCACCCCACCTCTTTGGCCGGGTGGTAATTTGACCAAAGATAATGAAGACAAATCCTCATCGCCGCCATTCAGTTGTGGGATGGGCAACCCTTGCGGCGTCACCGTCGGGTGACCCAGAAAGCGGGCCAACCGGCCGGTCACCTTTTGCGTCGTCAGATGCTCGAGGCGGCAAGCCAGGGCATCCGCTTCCTTCGGCGAAAGGTTGAGGTTCTCAGTTAAAAAAACTTCCCAAAGCCGCCTATCTCGTAATACCTGCAGAGCGGCTTGTTCACCTTTCGCCGTAAGCTCCACGCCTTTATAGGGGATGTAGTTAACCCAGCCCTCTTCCGCCAGTTTGTGGACCATCTGGTTAAC
>JAHEJP010000345.1 GCA_024638855.1 Chloroflexota bacterium | reverse complement strand
TAGGTTTGGTCGCTGGTTCAATATATGGTTGGGGTTTTAGTCTAATATTCGCCAGAAGATTTAGCACTACGATTAGCGTTATAGCTGGATTAACAATAACGATGCTGCTCGTACCTGTTTCTTCATTTTGCTGTCTGATGTTTGCGTTGGCTTGATACAAGGTCTGAAAACAATTTCTCTTCCCCATGCTTTGGATTGTATGGGAAATTTCGTTTTGTATTGCCTGGTGTAGCTTTATGTAAAATTGTGCGGTTCGATCAAGGTCCCCTTTGGGGTGCAAATTCAGAATACTCGAGTACAGCCCGATGACGTCGGGCTGTTTCTCTCTGAGCTGCGGTTCGAGTCTCCGTTGCAGAAATCGCAAGTGGAGGAGCTACTTGGCCACGAAACTGTGCCCAAAAGACACCCTTGAAGTTAGTGTTAACCATCAGTCAATGATCACGTTTGACAGGCAAGGGCAGCTATTCTGCACGCGCCTATTCTGTATTAAGGCAACGGGTATGGTATTAAGGTGCGTATTGTGGTATTGTGTGCATAACCTTAGTAAATAGCGAAGGTATTGCACGCATGAACCAAGGTCCAGATTATCAGCAACTTTATGAAACGGCCGAAAGTCAAGCCGGTTACTTCGCCGCCCATCAAGCCCGCAAATGTGGTTTTTCCTGGGAGCGACTTTCCAGCAATGTGACTACGGGGCGATTCATCCGCATCAGGCGAGGGATTTACCGTTTCACCCAGTTTCCTGGATCTGAATATGAAGATCTCTTTGTAGCCTGGCTGCGTACGGGCCCTGATTCTGTCATATCCCATCAAAGTGCACTGTCGCTGTATGAACTGTCTGATGTTCTGCCGGCCGAGATTCACGCTATCGTCCCACGAACTTCCTCTCGTCGCCGGCCGGATATCCGACAGCATACCCACCACCTTAATGCTGATGAGGTCACAAAGCGAGAGGGCCTGCCAGTGACAACCGTACCTCGTAGCCTTGCTGACGTTGCGTCTTCAGGTCTTGCCGAAGAACAGGTACGCCTGGCTATTCGGGAGGCCATCGAGCGCGGTTTAACATCAGCGGGAGAGCTGCGAAATTACGCTACGAAACGGGGAGGTCGTTTCCAGCAGATAATGCAGAGCATACAATTACTAAGAGATCAGGCATGAGGTATCAGAGTGGCGGCGCATTTCGTCGCGCCCTGGAAAAGCGCTTGCGCGACCAGAGCCTTGCGTCAGGCTCACCCCTAGTTCGTCTTCGAAAGATGGTTGCATTCGATCGATTGCTGGCGCGTCTCATTCGATCACAACCTGATCAATGGGTACTCAAAGGTGGCTTGGCCCTACAGCTCCGGTTAGGAGATCGGGCGAGGACAACGAAAGATATCGATCTACTCTCTCTGACGAAACCCGATAGAGTTTTTGACTCTTTGAGCGAAGCCGTCGCTCTTGACCTTGGAGACTGGTTTAACTTTGAGGTTGGTCGGCCCTCGAACGAGCAAGACCGGACAGCAGCCGGAATTCGGCATACAGTTGTTTCGTTGCTGGACGGCCGTACTTTCGAGCGGTTTCACATAGATGTTGGCATGGGCGATCCGCTAGCCGAAGCCGTGGAATACCTGGTCACGCCGGATTTGCTGTCGTTCGCTGAGATCGATCCCGTTGTCGTTCCTTGCTATCCAATCACACAGCAGCTGGCTGAGAAGTGCCACGCTTATACCAGACCATACACTACTGGGGCGAGTTCGCGAATCAAGGATTTTATTGACATAATCCTATTGGCCGAAATGGGTGCAATATCGGGGCATAAACTGACAGCAGCCATCGAAGCGACTTTCCGAAACGCTGGCGACCAGGATATTCCCCACCTGGTTCCACCACCACGTCGAACTTGGGAAGGAGGGTTAAAGCGCCTTACCGATGAGGTCGGTCTCTCTGGATATAGTCTCGAATCGTCTTACACACGCATCAAGGAGTTCTTTGATCCGATACTATCCGGAGAAGCCAGGTAATTGCACTGGAATCCTGACAATTGGACCTGGGAATAAACTACAGTCAGAACACCTAGGACCTGCCAGATGCTTTTGGAGATATTGAGTAACCTGATCATAGATAACTATGATGGCAGGATCGTAGCCTACAGGGCGAACAACCGTTTGGACGTTTGAGAAGTTTGGTTCCTGATACGATCATCAATTTGAGTAGAATAAGCGATTCGAAGTAGGTCCTCTTTGGTTTGCAAATTCAAAATACTCGAGAACGGCCCCAGCGATTCTGGGCTTTTTCTCTCTGAACTGAGGTTCGAGGCCCAAATAGTCAAATCGCAAGCCTTTGAGCTAATTGGTGACACTTGGCTGCCATTAATCGCCCGATGATTGTGTCACGCAAGGAACTGCAATTGAATTTGTGTATAATGTGATGTATAATTTGGTATGGAGATGCACTCATGAGTGAAATGATCCGCAAACAATTCTACATCCACAAGCGGCACCAACTCCTGCTAAGAAAACTAGCACAGGCAAAAGGTGTTAGTGAGGCCGAAATCATCCGCCAAGCCATCGAACATGAAGCGGCCGGAAACAAGCGACAGACCTTGGTACCTGATCGATCTGCTTGGGAAGAGATATTGGTTGCTGTTGAAGCAAGAATAGCCTTAGGTGCAAGGGCAACACCTTACGACTGGGATCGTCTAGATGCATATCAACAGCGAGAGGAACGATTTGCACCCTCTTCACATTAGCATGGTTTTGATTATCGATGGCGCCAATACTGATAGACACAAATCTGCTAATATATCTGTTCGATCAGAACCAACCTAATCGTCAGTCACGTGCAACGGATGTACTTGATCGACTGGAACTAATGGGACTCGGCCGTTTAAGTGTCCAAAATTTAGCCGAATTCTTCAGCGTTAGTACTAGGAAGCTGTCGCCCCCACTAAGTCCAAAAGAAGCGCTGGAGCAAGTTAATCTATTTACGCGAATATGGCCGGTCTTCGATTTGACACCACTAATCGTATTGGAGGCCGCAAGAGGTGTTCGTGACTATCAGATGTCTTACTATGATGCCCAGATCTGGGCCACGGCGCGCCTAAATCAGATCCCCAGTATCTTCAGTGAAGACTTCAATGTTGGTGCAACATTGGAAGGGGTACAGTTCATCAATCCATTTGCACCCGAGTTTGTTCTGGATAACTGGGTATGACTTTATGTTAATATAAGCGATTCGAAGTAGGTCCTCTTTGGTGTGCTTTCATCTTAAGTTCCCTCCCGGAATTAAACGCAATCCCTAAGTCTTCGGATAGTGGATTATCCATTCAAGATTTATCTCTTGGATTGAAGTCGACCCTCCGCTTCTTTTCCAGGGTTTTTCCTTTTGGCGAAATCATTGTATGAGGCTATCGGCCGTGATGGTGCTATGTCTTGTAGCGCCCATACTTGTGTACCGCTTCGACCATCGTAACGAAGTTTTCTGGGGGTATGCCATCCATAATGCTTGTGGATGAGCCTAAGACGTAACCACCACCTGGCGCTAGCTTCTCGCAGTATTCTTTGACTACTTTCTCGATTTGTTCCTTCGATCCATAGGCGAGCAAAGGCGTATGGACGTTGCCGATCAAAGCCATTCTGCCAGCCCACTCGCGCTTGACCTCGAAAATATCATTGGATTCGGGCTCGATTGGATGATTGATATCGATGCCAACCTCATATAAGATGGGCAGGATCAAATCGAGCTTGCCATCGGTATGCATGAGAACGAGCTTGCCAGCGTCCTTGGCCGGAGCAATCAATCGTTTCATTCGTTCAGGAAAGATCTCCAGGAACATGCGGGGATGAACCATTAGCCCCGAATTATGACCGATGTCATCATTGACCATCACGAAAGCGATCTCATCTGCGTAGCCATCGCAGATGGTCCTCATCACTTTCTCCTGGTGTTCCAGCAGAATATCCATCAGCTTTTCGACCAGAGGGCGATTGTCATAGAACATATAGAGGGAGTCGGTCACACCAATTGCCAGCATGGCGCTATCAAAAAAGGAAGTCAAGTTGGCGATGATTCCTACGCCTGTCCCCTGAGCAGCCACCAAATAGCGTTCTAAATAATGGAGCTGATCTTCCAGTGGCGTAGGCGGGTCCAAGTCCTCTAAGTCAGCCAATGTCTTGATGGTGCCGTCAACATAGTGCCGGGTTCCATCTTCGGCAAGTTTGAAGACGTTATTGGGCCGCCAGTTGAAGTTGCACAGCACCGCATCCTGTCCCAATCTTTGGGCAAACTCGATATCATCTTCCGGTGTAATCGATTGCCCTCCTTCGGCGGCATCACCAATCTTGTAGGACAGTCGGCGTTCTAGGACATACTCATAAACTCCCTGGCTTGTAACCCATAATTCGATATGGGGTAGGCGGTCAGGTTCTTGATGGTTTAAGGCCATGAGCAGACGGTTGACGTCTGATTTATCAGGGCCGGTCTGTAGATTCATATTTAGTTTCCTTGGGTGTGACTCTTTTTGCCACGACCGATTGAGGTCAGATGCCCAATAGAGATTCTGTCACGGTGACCGCACCGCTAGCATCAGGTGCAAAACCATCGGCGCCGATTTGTTCGGCATATTCCGGGGTTACCGGAGCGCCGCCAACAATAACCTTGACGTTATCACGCAGGCCGGCAGCAACTATAGCGTCGATGGTGGCTTTCATGCTGGGCATGGTGGTGGTCAATAGGGCCGATAAGGCTACGACGTCAACGCCATCCTCTTGGATCGCGGCCACGAATTTCTCAGGCGCCACATCGGTGCCCAAGTCCGTAATGGCAAAACCAGCGCCTTCAAACATCATGGCTACCAGATTCTTGCCAATGTCATGTAAATCACCTTTCACCGTGCCAACCGCTATTTTCCCGGTCGGCTCAATGCCGGAATCGACCAAATAGGGTTTCAGCAAGGCCAGACCTGACTGCATGGCCCGGGCGGCGATTAACATTTCGGGGACGTAGTATTCACCTTCTTCGAAGAGCCGGCCTACTTCTCTCATAGCGGCGATCATGCCTTGATTGAGGATTTCTGCCGGTTCTTTACCGTCTTCCAAAGCCTTAATCACGCCAGCTTCAGTAGCAGCTACATTCCCCGCTAGGATTCCGTCGTAAATGTCTTGGTAATTGTTGCTCATGATTGTCTCCTCTTAAGAATGATTAAATATTGAAAGTGTTAGGTGCGATATTCGTCTATAGCTTCGAACATGGCCATGATGTTTTCTGGTGGTACGTCGGGCATGATATTGTGGACAGTATTGAAGACAAAGCCACCAGCAGGGGAAAAGATTTCGATATTGTAGCGTACGTGATCTTTCACTTCAGCGGGGGTGCCGTGATTAATGATCCGGCGCGTATCGGCACCACCACCCCAGAAAGTGATATCGTCGCCAAATTCTTTTTTGAGCCGCTCAGGCTCCATGTCCCTTGAACTGATCTGCACAGGATTGATGATCTCAAATCCGGCTTCAATTAAATCCGGGAGCAGCTTGTAGATTGAACCACATGAATGCAAGAAGGTGTGCATACTGCTGTGCTCTTTGACGTAATCGCACAGGATCGTATGG
>JAHEJP010000344.1:1740-5588 GCA_024638855.1 Chloroflexota bacterium | reverse complement strand
CACCCTTTCAATCCATCGCTCATAGGCAATTGGGTGTACTAGGCGAATGAAATAATCGTCAAGTAAGGCATTAAGCTTCGTCTTCATAGCAGCAAAGTTCTTGGTTTGAATCTCGATCAATTGGTCTTCACGAACGATATCAATTAAGTAACCGTCAACCGGTTGCTCCAATTGATCACCCGGTAAGGCATAGAACGATTTGAGCTCAGCATGCAGCGACGTCTCGTTCATAATACCAATATTATGATTGATGGAATTCACTTTTTATCTTTGAACCTTCTTCAAGAGTCAATTGATCCACACACGACCAGGCACTTTGGAGCTACGGCGTTCAAAGTTCGCTGTTCCGGATCACCGGCTGTCAAAGACTACCTGGCCATCGAAAATCGTCATCATCACCTTGGCTTGGGCGATTTCTTCTCCCCATGACTCACTATTGGCTAAATGAAAGAGATCTCGGTCCAGGACAATCATATCTGCCAGCTTTCCAGGATAAAGGCTTCCGATCTCATTGTGCCAGCCCGCGGCTTCTGCCGCCCCAATCGTATAACCACGAATAATATCTTCCAGGTTCAGACGCTGTTTATTATACCAGGCTCCACGGCTCATTCTCTCTGGTCGTTGGCGATACAACGCTGCATGAAATCCCAAAAATGGGTTTGGATCTGCAACCGGCGCATCGCTGCCGAAAGCCAAACGGGTGCGATTCTTTAACAGACTTCCAAAACAATAAACCTGATTTGCAGCTGGACCAAACAACTCATCAGCCACATCCATATCATCCAGGGCATGGATCGGTTGGACACTAGCCGTTAGGTCTAGGGCAGCAAGCCTTGGCAAGTCAGATGGATCAATAATCTGTACATGCTCAATACGATGCGGCGCTGAAGAGCGTTCTTCAACAGAGGGAAGCTCTTCGAAAATATCCAAAACTTCCCGGTTCGCCCGGTCGCCTATGGCATGAACGCTGATTGGAAATCCGGCTTCGATTGCCTGTTGGAATTCGGCAGCTAATTGGCCAGGTGATGTGAGTGCGATACCACTATACTCTGGATCGTCGGAAAGGGAGCTGCCATAAGGTCTCAGCATCCAAGCTGTCTTGCTACCCATGGTGCCGTCGGCAAAAAATTTGACGTGCCCTAACCGCAGGTAATCGCTGCCAAATCCGCTTCGTAAACCGAGCGCCTTCAACGAGGATATGTTATGGGCCGCTATATTACAATTTAGTCGCAACTTCAGCCGGTGTTCTCTTGTCAAGCGTTGGTATGCGGCCAAGGCTATCGGACCTTCATGCTGATCCTTCATACGTTGATCGTGAATTGCCGTCACGCCAAGTCGGTGTAATTCATCGGTTGCTTCTACAAGCGATTTATCCAATTCGACCGCATCGGGATTGGGAATGTGTTGGCTAACGAGATTGATTGCCAATTCCCAAAGCAAGCCATTCGGCCTGCCGTTGCTATCCCGGCCGATAAGACCACTATCGGGATCTTTCGTCGATGCATCAATGCTGGCGCGGGCTAGAGCAGCGCTGTTTGCTACAGCTGCATGCATATCGCTGCGCCACAAAATCGCGGGTTGGCCCGCTTGGGTGACCATATCGATTTCCTCTCGTGTCGGAAACGTTGAGTCATCCCAGGATTGCTCGTTCCATCCCCGCGCGGTTAGCCAGATTCCCGCTTTCACCTTTGTCGACCAACTCTTTATCAATGCCAGCATGTCTGCTTTGCTTCGGCACAGAGATAATGGAATCTCATTTCTTGCCAGGCTCCAGTCGTAGAAATGGATATGAGCATCGCAAAGGCCCGGAAGGACAAGATGTCCTTCCAGGTCAATAATGCGCGTTTCAGGACCGGCTAAAGAACGGATCTCACGGTCCGACCCAACATGCGTGATTCGGCCTGACTTAATAGCCAAAGCTTCAGCCCAGGGGAGCGTTGGTTCTACAGTATAAATCTTGGCGTTAATTATGATGATGTTCACTGCCATTTATCCTTATACGAATGCTCTGCCATCCCTCTCACATCCCCATCATGAATTGAAAAATTGTATCGGCAAGGCTTGGCAATGTCTCGTGACCATAATCTGGGTAAATCGCCAACGATTTCGGAGATGAAATCTTATTGTAGGCAGCAAATTGCGTAGACGGGGGGCAGACTGTATCCATCAAGCCTACACCCATTAATACTTGTGCTTTAATTCGAGGGGCCAAAAACTGAACGTCGATATAACCCAATTTAGTGAAAGTCTCCATTTTTCTTTCATGTCTCGGATCGAATCTGCGAAAATATTCGCGCAATTCGCTATAAGCGTCCACATCGAGATCAATTTCCCAGACCCGCTGGTAATCACATAGGAAGGGACTGGTGGTCGCCACGCGATTTATCTTTGGTACCAGAGCCGCGCACGCCAAAGCCAGTCCACCGCCTTGACTGTAACCTGATACACCCACACGCTTTGGATCTACATTTGGCATATCCATGACTATTCGCGCTAATAGAACGGTGTCCAAAAAGATCTGCCGATACAAGAATTTTTCAGGAGCATCAGCCAGACCTCGAACGATGTGACCTGTCAACGTCGATCCAATCACTTCGCTCCTGTCTTCCGACAGTCCCCCTTGCCCCCTACAATCGAGAGCAACGACGGTAAATCCTTCTGCTACAAATCCCAGTTTGTCTGTCCAGTCGCCTGAATTTCCCTTGTAGCCATGAAAAAGAATGACGGCCGGATGCGGCTCTTCAGCTTGATTAGGTTTCAAATATTTGGCATGGATTCTTGAGCCGCCAAGGCCCACAAAATACAAGTGCGAGCATTCTGCAAAGGAACTTTGAAAATCAGCCGGTTCAATTTGCACACCGGGATCTATCGAACTGAGTTCGTCAACCGCTTTTTCCCAGTAATCGTCAAAATCAATCGGCCGGGGGTTCGTCCCTTTATAGGTCAGTAACTCCTTATAGGGCATATCGAACTGGAGTGGCATTGGCTTATCTCCAAAAGAAAGAGCCGGAGTGCACAACCCCGGCCCAGATATTATTTGACGTATAGTTCCTCACAAAGAGGAGCGCTCCCTTTAGAAGCAGAATCTAATAACCAAGCACATCGACAACAGTACGCACAGCATTGGCTGAATGGTCTAGCATGGCCCGTTCTTCATCATTAAGTTCCATTTCGATGACGCCTTCTACGCCCTTCCTTCCTAGAATCGTAGGCAGACCCAAAAATAAATCAGAGTAGCCATAATCACCTTGCGTGTAGATCGCGCTTGGTATCACCCGCTTCTTATCCTTCAAAATGGACTCGACCATGATGGCCACACCGGCCGCTGGCGCGAAGTAGCCACTGTACCCTAGGAGACCGACGATTTCACCGCCGCCTTTTCGCGTCCGTTCGATAATGGCCTCCAGCTTGTCCCGGCTCATGAGTTCCATCACTGGAATCCCAGCAACAGATGTATGCCTGGGTAAGGGCACCATCGTATCTCCGTGCCCTCCCAAAACGATGCCGTGAATATCTTCTACGCTAACGCCTAACTCCATAGATATGAATGTTTTATAACGCGCGGTATCTAGAGCGCCTGCTTGCCCAATAATTCGTTCTCTAGTAAACCCGGTGATATGTTTCACAACATGACACATGGCATCTAGTGGGTTACTCACGACCACAACGATGCTGTCAGGCGCGTATTTCTTGATATTGGCTGAAACTTCTTCCATCACAGTCTGATTAATCTTGACCAATTCATCGCGGCTGGGGAATTTGCCTGTTTCCGGATCCTTCCGACGAGGCACGCCGGCCGTCACCACCACCACATCAGCGCCTTCAATAACACTAGGATCGCTACCGCC
>JAHEJP010000344.1:0-1640 GCA_024638855.1 Chloroflexota bacterium | reverse complement strand
TCCAGCGATTCAGTCCCTATGACAAGGCTGCTCTCAACCTTGTCAAAGGTTGATGAAAACAACCATTCAAATCTTTCCGCCAACTCTTCATCTTTTTCAACTTGCAGATAACTTCCAAGAGACTGCATAGCATCACCAAAATTTCCTGACCTGGCGTAAGCTCTAGCCAGATTTAGGTGATACTCTGGGTTGTCGGGATCTGCAGCGGTCGCTTGTTGGAAGGACGTGATCGCTCCCTCCATTTCCCAATTCGTAAAAAATCTCAGACCGGTATCATTGAACACAACTGCTTGATTAATTGAATCCCCTGATGATTTGTCGACGGTCACGTGATAACCCTCACAATTAATCCATTGATGGCGCTTCAACCAATGTATTTACTTCGGCAACCTCCGGCTGCCCAGTTTCAGATGCTAGCACCTTTGTAAATGCAGCAATAGCTACGGCCAACATACCATTATCAGGTTCCCGTGTCGTCAATCGCTGCAAGGCAAGATTTGGTTTGGTGATTGCCCTAATCAAGCCATTATCCTGGTGTCTGGCCGTGAAGCGAATGTATTCGTAGGCGATACCCGCCACAACTGGCAGAAGTACAATCCTTGATATGACTCTAACCGGAATGGTCATCGGAGGTAAAAAACTAAAGAAGATTATGGAGATAACCACAACTGATAAAATGAAGGCTGTACCGCAACGAGGATGCTCAAGTGGAAATTGAGCTACTGAATCCGGTGACAATTCAGCTCCAGCTTCATAAGCGTTGATAGTCTTATGCTCTGCCCCATGATATCCGTAAAGCCGTTTAACATCGGGTAGCAAACCAATAATCCAGATATAGGCAATCAGGAAAAATAGGCGGATGAATCCCTCCACCAGATTGGTTGAGACATTGGAAAACCCTAAATTTAGGAATCGTTCAAGCAAGCTGGCGATTAGAGCTGGTACAACAAAAAAAAGAAAAACAGCGAAGGTCAATGAAAACGCTACCATGCCCAACTGAGCCGGACCCTCAAAGACCTTGCCGGCGCCTTCTTCTTTTTCTTCTTCCAGAGCGACCTCAGCCGAAAACATGAGGCTCTTAATACCTAATCCCAAAGCGTCCCACAGTAAAGTAACGCCGCGTATAAAAGGGATCTTTGCCATACGGCCGCCATATATGCGAGGATCGAGCGTCTCGGTATGTGTGACGATTTCGCCCGATGGGCTCTTCACCGCTACCGAGAGCGTTTTTGATCCCCTCATCATGACACCTTCAATGACGGCTTGACCGCCATAACTGAAATTTGATTGCGTAAATGATTCGGGCATGTCGCGGATTGTACAAATTGCCAAAGGGGCCGTCAAGGACGAAGGCGTTGAAAGCTATCTAAGATGTCAACAAATGTATTTTCATAGTTCCTATCGCTCTTGAGAGGCCTACAAAGTGAAACCAGCATAGCTTCGCTAGTTCCCAAAATGAGCATTTGGCGGCAGATAATCTTCGAAGAATCCTGATCGCTTCCATCGATCTGGAGATCATATCTAAGATGGCTCTTCTCATAATTTTCTACGAACGTGACATCGTTAATCACGTAATCGCCTGACAATAGAAAGTCCTCAGCTTCATCATAGCTTAAACGATTGAGCAAATCGCTTGTGGC
>JAHEJP010000343.1 GCA_024638855.1 Chloroflexota bacterium | reverse complement strand
ATCTAAGATGGCTCTTCTCATAATTTTCTACGAACGTGACATCGTTAATCACGTAATCGCCTGACAATAGAAAGTCCTCAGCTTCATCATAGCTTAAACGATTGAGCAAATCGCTTGTGGCTACGATCAAGAACATACCATCTTGATCCATTGATTCCGAGGCCTCTTGAGCCAGAAATTCTACTACTAGATCATCGATCTCCTTTCCAAAAGGTTGGCTTCCAAGCAGATAAATTTCGCTCTCCGCTAATCTATCATCAAGGACCTGCTGTTGATTTGAAAGGGCGCTATCTAACCATTGCCATCTACTGGGTAAATAAAGAGTGAAGGACAGGTCTGCGGTCGTCACCTGTTGCCAATTATTGGGTACACGGGTTCCCAGCCGGATCTGGACCAGAGGCTGTCGGCCGAGCATCACCATCAGTATTACTGTGGCCAATATGATGAATATCGTCAACCCGACGTAAAAGACGACTGCCGTAGGCGTCGTCGATTCTTGCCAACCTTCCTTGATCTGCGTTTTTGATGATGGTGGTTGCTCCTCTTGTCCCCTAAGAGACATTCCACAGTGCCAGCAAGCATCATCAGTGTCCAATGCGGGTTCACCACAATGATCGCAACGATTGGCCATTTATTCCATCTTCCCCAACCGGTAAGGCATTACGGTTTAACTTCGATATATGGCTAGAATCCAATTTCGATTCTATTTTAGCCTGTTAGAATCTCCAATACACAAACAAGCGTCATCTGTCGTTATCCTGCTTCTCTAGCCTTTCTACAAAAGGCATCACGATCGACCGAGAAAATCCTTGTGATTTTTTTGCCTCCGGATGGGGGTTGCTCGCGGCCTAAGGGACGCCAAAGATACACGAATACAGCTAATTCCTATCCCTCAAAAAAACCGGCTAAAATCAGACGCGATAATTCTCAAATTCAGATTGACTAGATTAGGCAAATTAGTGTAGCCAGTTCTTCCAAATATAAACTTTACTCTTTATCATTTTGGACTCGTTTTTCCGAGTAGGCCACCCAGCAAGGTCCACGAACCAGTTGTCAGGCATTTTGTTGACAAGTCTTTCGTGAACCCCAGCAATGGAGTAAGCAACAAGAGATGGACTCGAATTCAGCTGATGACACATTTGTTGACAATGATATCGTGGAAATCATGATGAGCAGACGCTCAATTCGCCGTTACACCAACGAATCCGTCGAAGATAGCCTAATTAAAAAAATATTGACCGCCGCTATCTGGGCGCCATCAGCCCACAATCGGCAACCCTGGCGTTTCGTTGTCGTAACTGATTCGGTTGTGAAGCGTCGACTGGTCTCGGAGATGGGGAAACGTTTGCGGAAAGATTTAGAAGCAGACCAGATAGACCAAGCGATAATTGAAACTGATGTTGCTCGATCCTTCAAACGTATTACAAGCGCCCCGGTCCTTGTCCTAATCTCCATGTCGAAGATAGATATGGATATTTACCAGGACCTGCAACGGCAAGAAAATGAAACAATCATGGCGATACAGTCAACGGCCATGGCTGGACAAAACCTGATGCTGGCAGCCCATTCATTCGGGATAGGAACCTGTTGGCTTTGTGCCCCGCTTTTCTGTCCCGGCGTCGTAAAAGAGGTGCTAAATCTACCCCAGGATTGGGAACCACAGGGATTAATAACCATGGGGTTTCCCGCCGAATCAAAGCGGAAAAACCGCCAATCTCTGGATTCTCGCGCATTGTTCATTAGAGAAAAATCAACTTGACTTGAATCGCTCTGCAACTATGTTACAATTCTGAAAACATCATATTGATTAAATTCATTAGATGATTATTTCGAAATGCTACGAGACAGTATAAATTCGGAGCTGCTTGGCTATATCGTTGATCAAGAGCTAGAAGTGGGTGATCGCCTTCCCCCTCTGACGGAGCTAAGCACAGAGCTAGGGTTAAGCGTTGGCAAACTTCGAGAACAGCTGGAATTGGCCCGACAGCTTGGTTTCGTTTCTGTCCGTCCTCGATTAGGCACCCACCGTCAACCCTTTGACTTTCACAAAGCCATAAACACAAGTGTTATGTTCGGGCTGTCAACATGCGAAGCTTCCTTCGAACAATTAAGTCAATTGCGTCAGATCATCGAAGCCAACATGTGGATTCAGGCAGTTTCGGAGTTGCTAGAAGATGACAAATTGTATCTGAAGGAATTGATCGCCCAGGCCTGGGACAAGCTCCAAGGCACCCCCATCCATATCCCCAACGCCGAGCATCGTCAACTTCATCTAAATATCTTCAGGCGGTTGGACAATCCTTTTGTGGTTGGGTTGCTCCAATCATATTGGGATGCCTATGAAGCCACGGAGCTAACTCGTTTCGCTGAATATCAATATTGGCTTGACGTCTGGAATTATCACGATCGTATGGTGGAGGCAATCTGCATAGGCGATTTCGGGCAGGGAAAACGACTCCTGGTCGAACATTTCCAGCTTCTGCCAACCGTTACTTTGCCTGCGGCATTTGAATTCCAGACTGAGGATTCTTGAAAAATACTGAAATGTTACAAGGACCTGCAACAATGAGCAGGAACTTCCAGCGAGGAGATAAGATCAAAATATGGCCAAAACAAACGAAAATGAGCCTTCTTTAAGTGAACTAGATTCGCTCGTCATTCGCTTTGCCGGTGATTCAGGCGACGGCATGCAACTTACCGGTACCCAATTCACCAATACCTCGGCTGTATTGGGAAATGATATCAGTACATTCCCAGACTTCCCGGCCGAGATCAGGGCGCCTGCAGGGACAATTCCGGGAGTCAGCGGTTTTCAGGTGATGTTTTCCAGGGAAGACATTCTGACGCCTGGAGATGCACCTCAGGTATTGGTGGTCATGAACCCGGCTGCTCTCAAAAAAAACTTGCCGGACCTGGATCCAGGTGGATTGATCATCATTAATACAGATTCATTTACAAGTCAGAATCTGCGAAAAGCGAAATATGAGGAGAATCCCCTGGATGATGGGACACTCAAGGGGTACCGAAAAATACTGGTACCCTTGACATCGCTTAACCGGGAAGCCTTGAAGGACATTGAAGAACTGTCGACCAAACAAAAGGATCGCAGCCAGAATCTCTTTGCCCTAGGAATCACTTTTTGGATTTTCGATCGTCCTTTGGAAACAACCCTCCAATGGATCGAAAAGAAATTCGCCGGCCGGCCGGCAATTATTGAAGCGAATCAAAAAGCATTGAGGATGGGCTATTATTTCGGTGAGAATACCGAGATATTTCGCCAACGTTACCGTATTCGAGCGGCGACTCTGCCAAGGGGCCTTTACCGGAAAGTCACTGGTAACGAAGCGACGGCGCTGGGGCTCATAACAGCTTCAATTAAGGCAAATAAACCCTTATTCTATGGTTCGTATCCAATCACTCCGGCCAGCGACATCCTTCACTTTCTGGCCAAAGAGCGCCATTTTGACGTACGCACCTTTCAAGCTGAAGATGAGATTGCCGCCATGGGATCGATTATTGGCGCGGCTTTTGGTGGCGCCATAGCGGCGACCGGCACGAGTGGCCCAGGCATAGCTCTTAAGAGCGAAGCCTTGAATTTAGCGATCGTTATGGAATTGCCCATGGTCATAATCGATGTCCAAAGAGGTGGCCCAAGCACTGGTTTGCCTACAAAAACAGAACAGTCCGACCTGCTACAGGTTATGTTCGGACGTAATGGTGAAAGCCCGATTCCGGTAATCGCCCCGCAAAGCCCCATCGACTGTTTCGATATCGCAATAGAAGCGGTCCGAATGGCCGTGCATAGCATGAGCCCGGTGGTTATTCTGTCGGAGGGTTATTTGGCAAACAGTTCCGAACCCTGGCTCATTCCTGATCCTGACTCCATTGCGCCGATCGATGTCAATCATCCGGCGCCAATCGACTCATCTAACGGACAAGAACCATTCATGCCGTTTCAGCGAGACAAAAATACGCTGGCTCGCCCTTGGGCAATTCCAGGAACTGCCGGGCTCGAATATCGCGTCGGTGGATTGAGCAAAGCGCCTGTTACGGGCAATGTTTCCTACGACCCAAATGACCATGAAAAGATGGTCAATGATAGAGCTGAAAAGGTAGCTCGCTTAGCTGAATTTATTCCCGAATTGGATGTCTTCGGTCCAGAAAAAGCCGAACTTCTCGTGCTGAGTTGGGGTGGAACCTTTGGTGCTGCACGTTCGGCAGTAAAGAGGTGTCAAAAGAACGGCAAATCAGTAGCTCATGCCCAGTTACGGTATTTAAATCCTTTTCCCCGAAATATGGCTGAGGTATTGTCCCGTTATGATCAGATCCTCGTACCCGAATTAAACGCCGGCCAACTCGCATTTCTGTTGCAAGGAAAATTCGCTATGAAAATCCTATCCTATCCAAAACTGCATGCTCGTCCATTTCGGATTAATGAAATAGTACAGAAGATCGACGAAATTCTTGATTAACATATTAAATATGTGCGAAAGTGCGAAATACCATTCGCTCGATAGTTTACCCAATTCGCACCCTGTTATGGAGTAAACCATGACCTCAATTCAATTAGAACCGCCAACATTAACACGCAAAGATTTTGCCTCGGACCAGGAAGTTCGTTGGTGCCCGGGTTGCGGCGATTATTCGATTTTGGCCCAAATGCAGAAAGTCATGCCTGAATTGGGCATTCCCCGTGAAAACATTGTATTCATATCTGGCATTGGCTGCTCCAGTCGATTTCCGTATTACATGAATACATATGGCATACACAGTATTCACGGCCGGGCGCCTACGCTGGCAACAGGTCTTGCCGCTACTAATCCCGAATTAAGCATCTGGGTTATTACAGGTGATGGAGATGGGCTTTCGATTGGTGGCAACCACTTGATCCACTCCCTTCGCCGAAACATGAATATCAATATCATTCTGTTTAACAATCGTATATATGGCCTGACTAAGGGTCAGTACTCGCCAACCTCAAGGGTTGGAACCCGCACCAAATCTTCACCCATGGGCTCGATCGATCAGCCTCTGGAACCAATCGCATTAGCCCTGGCCGCCCAAGCATCCTTCGTGGCCCGGACGATAGACAATGATCCGAAACATTTAGCCAAAACTTTGTCACGGGCTGCTGCCCACAAAGGGACTTCATTTATTGAAGTCTATCAGAACTGTATCATTTTTAATCCTGGTGAATGGACAAATTACCGGGACCGCAATGCTCGCAGTGATCATATGCTTTATCTGGAACATGGGAAGCCAATGATTTTTGGCTCCGGCAATGATAAAGGCATTGTTCTCAGGGGCCTTGAGCCAGAAGTTGTGAGTCTTGCAGATGGTTACTCCGAAGACGATCTACTCGTTCATGATGCCTTCAACCCCTCACCAGCTTTGGCTTTCGCTCTCAGTCATTTGTTAGACCCGGCCCCTGTTGGCGTCTTTAGAGAAGATCATAGGCCGACATATGAAGAGGAATTGTTAGAACAAGTGAAAGTTGCCAAAGCTAAAAGAGGGAAAGCAGATCTACAATCTCTCTATAATGATTCCGATCTTTGGCATGTCGAGTGAGCAAAGTTGTACCGAAGCCTACTGCCA
>JAHEJP010000342.1 GCA_024638855.1 Chloroflexota bacterium | reverse complement strand
CTCAAAGTCGAGCCTGATGGCCTGGTGACCGAGCGAATGCCCCTACCAGATGGCGGCGATTTCTGGCTCAAGATAGACCTGGTCCAGCACCAAGTTGTTTTATTCGCCAACGACCGGCCGGCCTGGGACATAAGCCTGTCTAGGGGTTTAACCGCCACCGAACTGGGCGATAAGCTCATCCAGGCTGTGGCTGGCTTGGGCCTCGAAGGCGACTATGAGCGCGACAAATTTGAGAACGATAAATCCCGGCACTATAATAAGGCCGCGGCCAGTCGTTATCTGACCGCCCTGGTCAACACCAACACCATCTTCGAAGAGCACCGGGCCACCCTCAGCGGAGATGTAGGGCCACTGCAACTCTGGCCCCATGGTTTCGACCTGGCTTTTGAGTGGTTCGGTACACGGGTTGAGACTTACGAGGATAACGGTGAGCTCCAGCAATATCCCTCTCAAATCAACCTGGGCTTATTCCCCGGCGCTGCCGAAACCGCGCCTTACTTTTTCTCAAATCCTTGGCCCTTCGAAGCTGATGAACTGCTCGACAAACCGCTGCCGGCCGGCGCTTCCTGGCACACCGAAGGCTGGCAAGGTACTATCTTGCCTTATGAAGAATTAGTGGGCGATGGAAATGCTGAAGCCCGGCTGCGCGAATTCGCTCGCACCGTCTTTGCCATCGCTTCGCCCACACTGCTGGTTTGAGACCTTCACAAGAAGTGTCCACGGGGAAAAACGATGACCGCTTCACTACCGCCAGAAAAACTACGCCGCTCCTTTGACGAGGCAAATCTTCAGCTGAAGACCACGGCCGATTTATCGCCGGGCACCAATATCATCGGCCAGCCAAGAGGCGTCCAGGCCATCGATTTCGGCATCAATATAAAGAGCGCCGGCTACAATATCTATGTCCTGGGCGAATCCGGCACCGGCCGTACCACGGCCATTAAAACATTCGTCGAGGATAAAGCCGGTGCCGACCCTATCCCCTCAGACTGGCTGTATGTCTACAACTTCCTGGAATCCCACCAACCTTTGGCCATTCAATTGCCGCCCGGGCAAGGTCACCGCCTTCAAGACGCATTACAACAGATGATCCGCCAGTTGCGAACCGAAATCGCCCGCGCCTTCGACAATCAAGCTTTCCGCGATTCCACCTTGGAAGTACGCCACATGTTGGAAAGAAAACGGGATGAACTGTTCGTCGCCCTGCAAAATAATGCCGCGGCCTCAAACGCCGCTCTGTTATCGACAGCGGAAGGCTTTCGAATTGTCCCAGCCAAAAACGGCCAGCCCTTACAACCCCAACAGCTAGCCGAATTTTCGACCGAAGAAAAATCGACCTGGCAAGAAACATATCACGACTTGCAACATGAGTTGAACGAGGTCATTCACCAGGTCAGAAAGTTAGAGCGGGAAGCCCAAAATGAGCTGGAAGAGCTCGAACGGCGGGTCACCAGTTCGGTCGTCGACGTAGCTATAGAAGAGTTAAAACAGCCTTTCGTCACCTATGAATTGGTGATTGGCTACCTGGACCAGCTTCACCAGGATATCATCGACCATGTTGATCTCTTTCGCGTCGACGAAGAAGGCAATGGCAAAGGGGAACCCATCCCGGAAAATGAGTTCCGTCGCTACCAGGTCAATCTCTTAGTTGACCATTCAAGGACCGAACGCGCCCCCGTCATCCTCGAAGACAATCCCACCATCCCGCGCTTATTAGGCCGTGTCGAACACGAAGCCGTTTATGGTGGCGCGGTGGTCACCGACTTCACCCTGCTTCAGGCTGGCACCCTTCACGCCGCCAATGGCGGCTATTTGGTCCTACGGGCCAATGATCTCTTCACCGAACCGGGCGCCTGGGATGCTTTGAAACGAGCCCTGGTCGGCGCGGCCATCCGCCCTGATGATCCTGTCACCCGTTCTGGCGCCGCGGCTCGTTCTCTGGACCCCCAACCCATTCCCCTCAAGGTGAAGGTTTTACTGATCGGTCCGCCCGGCCTCTACTACCAGCTACACAGCATGGACGAAGATTTTCGCATCCTATTCAAGGTCATGGCTGACTTCGACGAGACCGTGCCCCGTACCGCCGAAAACGAGAAAAAATACGCCCAATTCATCGCTACTCTCAGTCACGACGAATCTTTGCTCCATCTCGACCAAGAGGCCGTCGGCCGGATCATCGAGTATGGCTCCCGATTGGCTGACACCCAGAACAAGCTCAGCACCCGCTTTGGCAACATCGCCGATCTGGTGCGCGAAGCCAACTATTGGGCTGCCGGCGCCAACCGAAATATCGTCACCGTGGACGACGTCGAACAAGCCATCGACCATCGCGAATTTTTGCACAACCGCATTGAGACCCGCATGCGCGAAGGCCTGACCGAAGGCAAACAATTGGTCGCTACCGATGGTCTGGTCCTCGGCCAGATCAACGGCTTGACCGTTAGCCAAATTGGCGACCACGCATTCGGTCATCCCAGCCGGGTGACGGCCCGCACCTATGCCGGCCGTGAAGGCGTGGTTCAAATCGATCGCGAGGTCGATTTGGCCGGCAGCATCCACAACAAAGGTCTGATGACCTTGGTCGGTTACCTGGGTGGCCAATACGCGGCCGATTTCCCCCTCTCCTTATCGGCCCAAGTCACCTTTGAACAGAGTTATGGCGGCATCGATGGCGACAGCGCCTCCTCCACCGAACTATACGCTCTGCTCTCCAGCCTGGCCGGCATCCCCATCAAACAAGCCATCGCCGTCACCGGTTCCATCAACCAACGTGGTGAGATCCAGGCCATCGGCGGCGTGACACAAAAAGTGGAAGGCTGGTTCGCCGTTTGCCAGGAAGCGGGCCTGACCGGCGAACAGGGCGTGCTGATCCCGGCCGCTAATATCCAGGACCTGATGTTGCGCGTGGCCGTGGTCGAGGCCGTGAAAGCCGGAAAATTCCATATCTGGGCCGTCGAGACCGTCGACCAGGGCATCGAGCTCTTAACCGGCGCATCATCGGCCGAAATCCACGCCGCCGTCGAGACCCGCCTGCGGCAATTGGCGGAAATCCTCAAGGAGTACCGCGCCAACGGTCCCTAAAGAGCTCACCGTGTCTGCCTCAAATAATACAGGATGATTCCAAACTCGTTCTGTAACTGTCATGCCCGCGTAGGCGGGCATCCATTACCTTGAGTGCAAACGTGGATTCCCGCATTCGCGGAGCCTGCTCTCACGAAAGTGGGGGAATGACGGATCAGATGTCGACCCTGATTTCAGGATCGCCGCATCAAATAATCAAAAACTGTTGCCGCAGATGTAGAAATAGGATTAGAATCATGTTCACTTGCGAGTAACAATCATCAAGGAGAAGCATCGTGGACATCATCTTAACCCTTCACTCCCTTAACCGTTGGCTTGTTGTCGTCGTAGGCGTCATCGCCGCCATTAAATTTCTGGTCGGCTGGCTGAGAAAGTCAGAATACCAATCGCTGGATGGACGGCTGATGCTGATCTATACAATCTTGCTGGACATCCAACTCTTGTTGGGCATCATCCTGCTTTTGAGTGGCGCTTTGGTCCGCTATCGCATCGAACACGCCATCACCATGATCATTGCCATCGTCCTGGCCCACCTGTCACGGCTGTGGCGAGACAAGGACGATCCGGTGGTATTCAGGAACAACTTCCTGGCTATCGTCGTGGGTCTGCTGCTCATCGTCGCCGGCGTGATGGTTTTGCCCCAGGGCTGGTAGGGCTAGAGAGTAACCGGCCGCTTCGACAGATCACTATCCACCACCTGTGAGTTACGACAAAATTTATGGTACAAAACGAAAATACCGAACCGGCTGAAGAAAAGCTCGACTACAAACAAATATTGCCCATATTCGTCATCGTCCTGATCGACTTAATGGGCCTGACCATCATCATCCCCCTGCTGCCTCTTTACGCGGCATCCTTTGGCGCTAATCCCTTCACCATCGGTCTGTTAGGAGCCGCCTACCCCATCATGCAGTTTTTGGGCGCGCCGGTGCTCGGCCGGGCCTCGGATCGATACGGCCGTAAGCCGGTGCTAATCATCAGCCAAATCGGCACGCTGATCGGCTTCATCATGTTGGGTTTAGCGGGCAGCTATTTTATGTTGTTCTTATCCCGCATCATCGACGGCATATCCGGGGCCAATATCGCCACGGCCCAGGCGGCTATCAGCGACAGCACCACGGAAAAGACCCGCACCCAGGGGCTAGGCTTGATCGGCGCCGCTTTCGGCATCGGCTTCATCATCGGGCCCATCATCGCCTTCGCCTCCCTGGCCCTGAGCGATAACAATTATCACGTGCCGGCCTTCGTGGCCGCCTTCTTTTCCCTGCTGTCCATCTTGCTGACCAGCTTCTGGTTCAAAGAAACGCTGCCCGAAGAGCGGCGAGGACAGGGCGAGGACAGGCCATCGTTCTCCTTCAAAGCCATGGCTCGGGCCGTGACCCACCCCACCGTGGGATTCTTATTGTTATTGATGTTCGGCCAACAGCTGGCTTTCGGCGGCTTCGAGCAACTGCTGGCCCTTTTCACCCTGACCAACCTGGGCTTAAATGCCTCCGGAAACGCGGTCATCTTCGTCTACGTCGGCCTGATCGTCGTGGCCGTCCAGGGCGGCTTGATCGGCCGCTGGAGCAGGCGCTTTGGCGACCGGCGGCTGATCTACGCCGGTCTGGGTCTATTGGCCGTCGGTTTGGTGTTGTTGGGCTTCACCGCCAGGCAGCCGCCGCCCTGGTATTCGCGCGCCGACTTAGAAGCCGAGTTAACTGGAGAGGTGATTTTGCCCGGCGAAACGCCGCCGGCCCAAGAGATAGGCGTCGATTTGCCAGATGATGATAACAACGGCTGGTTGGGATTGGCCTGGATCCTGGTGGCCATGATCCCCATTTCGGTGGGCGGCGGCATCTTGCAGCCGGCCATCAACAGCCTCATCACCAAGCGCGTCGGTTTGCTGGAAGTAGGTGGCATGTTGGGCATCTCGGCCGCCTTTCTCAGCGCGGCCAACGCCGTCGCCCCGGTTGCCGGCGGGGCCCTCTTTCAGGGCCTCGGCCCGGCAGCGCCCTTCATCCTCGGCGGACTGCTCATGGCGCTGCTGTTGCTTCTTGCCCTGCGTTTGATCAAACCCGGTCAGGAGGAAGCGGAACCGGCCGGTTTGGCTCGAGGGGGAGCGCATTAGTGGCATGGGAATGGGGAACTGACTTTCAGGCAGACTCACAGCGCTCTTGTATCAATTGTTTTAGCTGGGGAATCAGCGGTTCGTCAACTTTATCCAGCCGGCCGCTTTCACTCATGAACTCAAGGATCGCCAGGGCTCGCTTAAACTGCTCGCAGCCGGCCGGATCATCAGACGTTCCCACTTTCCACAAACTGACGACCAGGTCCCGCTGGTAATCCGCCCGATCCGGTTCCGCCTGCGCCAGTCGCTCGGCAATATCCAACGACTTCTGGTAGGCCTCCCGCGCCGCCTCCCCCTGACCCGTAGGCCAGACTGGCCTTCACGGCGCAGGCTGATGAGCACGCGTTGAATCAACCCCTGTTCTGGCAACCGGACTGAGGGCGGTTTAACCTTGCGCCCCAGAATAGCGTCGGCTATCGCTTC
>JAHEJP010000341.1 GCA_024638855.1 Chloroflexota bacterium | reverse complement strand
TTTGGCTTTTTCCCCGGCCAATTTGGCATGGCTGTCTATTCCCAGCATCCGATTGATTACGATGCTGTGCGTACTTTCCAATTATTCCTTTGGAAAGATATGCCGGGCGCCAAGCTGCCAATAGATCCAGCGACGGGTGAGTCGTGGTACGATGAAGGAGATCTCGATGTCTTCCGTCTTTCCTCTAAAAGCCACTGGGATGTACCCATCGAAATAGGCGGCAAAACCGTTCATTTCTTGACCAGTCACCCCACCCCACCAGTTTTTGATGGACCCGAGGATCGTAACGGTACCCGGAATTATGATGAGATCCGTTTCTGGGCTGATTACGTTTTACCCTCGCGCAGCGGCTACATTTATGATGATAACGGGGTAAAGGGCGGCATCACCCCGGGTGATCCTTTCGTGATCGCCGGCGACCAAAATTCAGATCCTTACGATGGGGACAGTATCCCTGGTTCAGCACAATTATTGTTGGAGCATCCACTTGTCAATACAAAAGTAACGCCGAGTAGCTTAGGAGCTGTTGAACAGTCTGATCTTCAGGGTGGGGCCAATGACAATCACATAAGCGATCCCGCCTATGACACGGCCGACTTCTCAGATAGTGCTCCTGGGAATTTGCGTGCGGACTATGTATTACCTCGAAAACAGCTGCAGATCCTGGATGCCGGTGTATTCTGGCCATTAGCGGATGATCCGTTATTCCCACTCGTTGGCACGTTCCCCTTCCCAAGCTCGGACCACCGACTGGTTTGGGTTGATGTGAGGGTGCCTAGCGTCAAATAAGAGATTAGGTAAATAAAAGATCATGGGCGTGCGATTCATCTTTGGACCGCACGCCTTTTTTCTTTTCAACTTAAGGCAAGTGATTTTGCTTAGGGCAAATGAATCTGCTTAAGGTAGATTGGCGCAGTTGCCCGTATTTAATTGAATCGTGTGATCCGGGTTGGCTACAAGGGCGCACATCTGGGTGGCTCCCGGCGGCCGGTCGGCGACTTTATAGAGGGTAAAGGGATTGGGACCGCCATACAGAATCCAGCTTTCTTGGGTTGGACCAACGCCTGCATTTTGGGGAGGAATTGTATTCCAGAAGAAGTGGATGTGGGTGCCCGGCAAAGTCGGTTGGTAGCCATATGGGGTGTAGTCGACGATATAACTGGTGCCGTCACTGGTGATTTGGTTGATCGCTACCCGCGGTCCTGTGGCCTCGGTTGGCGTGGGCGGTGGATTTGTCGGCTGAGGTATGGGGGTCGCCGTTGGCTGTTGGGTTGCCGTGGCCACATCCGTTGGCGTGTAGACGGCCTCCGGCGTGTCTGTCGGCGTCACAGTAGGCGTATTGGTCGGTGATGGCTCGATGACTTCTTCTGTCGGCGTGGGTGTGTCGGTTAGAACAATGCCAGCTATTTCGGTGGCTTCTGCTTCTCGGGTAAGTTCACCGGCAATGACGGCCGTCTCGGTCAGGCTAACTTCTTCATCCCCATTTCCTGACAATATTCCGGAACTAAAAATGAGGCCGGCAGTTATGAGACATATGGCAATCAAAATGACGGCCGCTATGCCACCGAATATCATAACCCGGCTGCGATCCGGCTTCGACGCGGGCGGAGCAGCGGAGACCGCTCCTGTTTGACTATCTGTGGCCAGCCTGGATTGGGCTGCTGCGCCAACTGCCGCTGTTCTTGCTGCACTTGCCTGCTGGTCGGGCGAGGCCGGTCTATCGGGCTGGGTTGCTACTTGGCTGGCAGCGACCGCTGCTGGAACGACAACCGTGCTATTGTCAATAGGGGCTTGCAAATTAGCCGAACGTAACGCCGCCGCCAGCTGCGCGGCACTCTGGTAGCGATTGTCTCGATTTTTAACCATAGCCGCGTTGATGATTTGCACCAGGTCGTTTGGTACATCCGGCCGGATCTGGTGCAGGTCTGGCACGGGATCATTGACGTGCATCATCATGACGGTGAGTGCGGAATCAGCTTGAAACGGCGGCCGGGCGCTTACCATCTCGAAGAGCATAACGCCCAGGGAATAAATATCAGAGCGGGTATCGACTTTTTCGCCCCTGATTTGTTCCGGTGACATATAGCGAGCCGTCCCGACAACTGCTCCGGTCGCCGTGTGCGTATCCCCACCAACTATTTTCACGACGCCGAAGTCCATCAGAATCGCCTGCCCGTGGACGTTAAGCATCACGTTAGCTGGCTTGATATCCCGGTGAACTATGCCTCGACTGTGGGCGTAATCCAGAGCGTCGCCGACATGAGCGGCGATATCGACGGTCTGGCTGTAGGACATCTGCCGATTGCTGTCGTCGAGACGTTTCAGGTGAGCTTGTAGACTTTCACCGGGGATGAATTCGAAGACGATGTAATAGGTATCGCCTTCGTGATCGAAGTCATAAACCTGAATGATATTGGGATGGCGCAGGCTGGCAACGGCGGCCGCTTCTTCCTCGAAGCGACGGACAAATTCCGGGTCGCTGGAAAGATGGGGGTGTATGAGTTTGACGGCTACTACTCTACGTAGATTGGGATCGTTGGCCTTGTAGACGGCCGACATGCCACCTTGTCCCAGCAACTCGACTATTTCATATCGTCCGCCGATGATTTTTCCAATCCAATCCGTTGGGCTCATAATTCAACTCCACACATCATCTTTGATGAAATTTGCTGGGCTCTTTCCCGTGGCGGCTACATTTTGGCAGCAACACCAACAAAACCCTATAATTCCGAGTAAGTCGTAGTTGTTGGTTTGGACAAAAAGACAGTCCTTCGGCTTACTTCGAGAGACAAGTTCCGCCCTTACTCGCTGCTATATTCAAATAAGGAACTTCTCTTCACGTAGCACCTTAAAACTTGGAGAGCCAGTAGTCCATGCAAGGGTAGGCTTTTCCAGGAGGCCATTATAAACGAAGAGCCTGATAATACCAGTGATCGCAATTGTTCTGTTTTGCAGGAAGAGTGAGTTATACTGGTATCGAAATAGCTTATGCCTACAGTATCAACTGGCTTAAGTCGAATCAGTAACAAGGAGCGCAGCAATGCAGATGAAAGATGTGATGGCCGTTGTACTGGGTGGGGGGGTAGGATCTCGACTTTACCCATTGACTCGCGATAGAACAAAACCGGCCGTGCCTTTTGCCGGCAAATACCGCCTGATCGATATTCCCATGAGCAATTGTTTCATCTCGGAGATCGACAAAATCGCGATTTTGACCCAATTTAATTCCGTCTCCCTTCACCGGCATATCCATCGCACCTATACGCGAGATATCTTTACCCGAGGCTGGGTACAGATTTTGGCGGCCGAGCAGACTTATCGCAGCGGAGACTGGTATGAAGGAACAGCCGACGCCATCCGCAAACAGGAAATCGAGATAAAATCGGCCGATGCTAAATACACCGTGATATTGGCCGGCGATCATCTTTACCGGATGGATTATCAGAAATTCGTCGAGTTTCATGTTGCCTCAGAAGCTGACGTGACTATAGCCGTTCAACCTGTTGGGGGTGAAGATGCTTCCGGGCTGGGCATTTTGAAGCTTGATGATTCCGGCCAGATAACCCGGTTTACAGAAAAACCACAAACCCCCGAAGCCTTAGAGGGTTTTGAAAGCGGTGATGATCCAACAAAACCCTATATGGCCTCCATGGGTATTTACGTTTTTGGCACTGATGCGCTGTTTGACATGCTCGATGCCAATGCCGGGACAGATTTTGGTAAACATATCATCCCGGCGGCGATCGAGAAACAATGCGTTATGGGTTATGTGTTTGATGGTTATTGGGAAGATATTGGAACCATTCGTCGCTTTTATGAAGTGAACCTGGATATGGCCGCGCCTTTACCAAAATTTAACCTCTATGATCCCAGCAGCCCCATTTATACTCGTCCCCGGTTCCTGGCTGCTTCAAAAATTGAAGGGGGTAGCTTGTCCAATGTCTTATTGGCTGATGGCTGCCGGGTACAAGAAGCGACAATAAGAAACTCCGTGATCGGTTTACGTAGCATCATTGCCCATGGTGTGACTATCGAGCGGTCGGTCATCATGGGCGCTGATTATTATTCGGTGACCGAAGAAGGGGATGAATATTGGAAAGCTGGGCAAACACCTATGGGCATTGGCCAGGATTCCGTCATCCATGGGGCAATCATCGACAAAAACGCCCGTATCGGAAGGCAAGTGATCATACGTGATATGCCCGATCGGGATGATGAAGAGCAAGATAATTGGGTAGCGCGAGAAGGTATCGTGATCGTTCCTAAGAATGCGGTCATTCCTGATGGAACCGTTATTTAGGTAGAGGCTTTCCAGTTGCGGAGATACGAAGAGTTAGCAACTGGAGCCGTGGGCGATCAAGCGAACAACCCCGCGAAAGCGCGACTGTCGGCCTTAATTTTCGGCTGGCTGGATAAGAATCGATTCAGATAAAACGATGGCATCCTGATCTTCTCCTAATATCTGTAACCGTTTTCCCGTTTGGCTATCATACATGCCCACGATCAACTGGTAGTTACCCTGCGTGGCATCCGGGGGAATCATTAATTGGTAAGGATCACTGATGTATTCACCGCGTACCCAACCGGATGTCGGCCGCTTCCCCATAACAGGTAACTGATCCTGTTGGGCGAGAATACGGCCGTCTGCCCCTAATAGTTGGGCGAAGATGGTGTAGGATACCTGGTCGGTTTCCTCCGGGCGCCAATAGAGGTCGAATGCCAATACTCCCCCTGCTTGAATATGTGACTCGTCGAGATCGTAGCCGGCTAAAGTGGCGACGCCACCAAGGTTGATGCCAATTAGGTGCTTCATGTTGGGTTCGCTGAAATCACGAGCCGGCGCGGTCAGTGTTACCGGTGACAGAGAAACCTGGACGCTATCTTTCTCTTGCCAACCTTGGAAGTCCAGCATCACGGCACAGTCATCCTCCTCCAGGGGCTGGCCTTCTTTTCCAAGGGCAGGTACTGGCAAAGCTTGATCGGCTCGTAAGATTTGGCCGGACTGCCATTCCAGTCCGGGCGAAAGGTGTTGGGGTAATTGAATGCGGGAAACAACGGCTTGTTGGTCGCAGGCCAAGTAAAGCGCCACCTCAGTGTTTCCGGCCGGCGTAGAAGGCGTCAACCAATAGAGAGTCAACGGCAGAGTGCCGCCCGTTTCTACCGTCGTCGACGCCAGATCGAAGCCGAGCAATTGAACATCCTGCGCCAAGATCGGTGATGCGCCCACTCCTGTCTGGGTTTTAACTATGGCCATTTCGCCCGGATCTGGATGGCGACTAGGTTGGCTTATGGCGATCGTTCCTAATTCATAGGCTACCCCTGTTGGTAAACCAGCCTGGTTAACTATTTCCAACCGCCGGTCGCCGGCAGTCTCATAAGCATAAACGACGAGCCGGTACTCTCCGGGTGGCGTTCCAGGCAAGACCTTGATCCGGTGCAGGTCTCGTGCATACTGACCGTCTTGCCAGCGAGTGACAGGTAAATCGGCCGGGTGAAAGCTGTCATCCTGGCCAAATCGATACCCATTTTCATCCACTAGCTGTAGGCTGACGCTATACTCTTGTTCTACCGGTAACAAAGCTCGCCAAAATAGCGAGATGTCGGCGGTTTGGTCGGCCGGG
>JAHEJP010000041.1 GCA_024638855.1 Chloroflexota bacterium | reverse complement strand
CGGCCGCATTTGCTTTGGAAGCATAGGCATAGTGGAATTGTCCGTCGTAATCCAATTCATCTATTACCTTGGAGAATATCTGTTTCATGCGGGCGATTTGCCGGCGGATGATTGGCAGGTAGACGATTTCCAGAGGGCTGGGTAAGGCGTGTAACAATCCCCCCTCAGTTGAATCCCCAAGAAACAAGTGAGGCAAGTCCAGACCATCAAGCAGTAACCGACCATTTAGTGAGCTCAAATAATTGTTGAACTGATGATTGGGAGCAGGCGTTTCTTTTTCCCAACCAATAATAGGTTCTGACATTTAATTTTCTCCGATTAGGTATCTCCGATTAGGTATCTCCGATTAGGTATCTTCGATTAAGTGCTTTCGACTAGGAATCTTCGACTAGGAATCTTCGATCTGGGATCTTCGTTCAATAAAATTGACCTAAAGTGGGGAGCCTAATTATATACAAGGCCAGATGTCAATAGTATTGTTTTTGATTTGTTTAAATGTGCCCAAATTCATCTGACAATAACGCCATTCATAATCGCGACCAGCTGTGATTATGAACTCGAAATTCAAATTCAATTGGCATTATAGTCGAATCATTGCAGTTGAGTAAGTGGACGATGCGCCAATTATCAAGAAGAGGGTGATCTTTGTCATAGGTAATCCTATGACATATGGCACTGGAAGCATAGGCCAAAGCGAACTATGCTTAGGAGCATACTGATTGGTTTATATAGGAAAGTCTACTGACGTTATGGCTCATGAGGCTTGGGTAACCACGAACACCCGCTGGTGTGAGAAGATGAAGGCGGAAGCCGAATTGATGGAACACCGGGTTTACCCGGCGGAGTTCATGCCGGACTTCCCTAGTTATCGAATCAACGCCCGTAAGTGCTCGTACGGCACAGCCTGCAACCTAGCAAGGTTTCCCTGCAAATGGGCTTATTACGAACAAGGTGACGATCCTTTCAAACCAACAGTGTGATTCCTCCTGTTCTGTGCAAGGGTTTGGATAGGCCGGACTTGCCCCCTAAGTCCGGCCTATCTCCTTTTATGGGCAGATAGTCAAGGAGAAATTTGCCAGAATTTCGCCTATTTAGATCCCGAAATATTTTTTTACATACCCTTCCTAGTCAGTCTATCCAAACCACAGTGCATGTTCTAAAATGGGATCATGCCGGAGGATCTTCTTAATTATCGCCCTACGCCGTGTTGCTTAGGCTATCGGCCGGGCGACAATGAGTCCCCTGGAGATGCTGTCTCGTCCCACCGTGCATACGCTCATGACGCCCCTGATAAATGATTTGTCGGCTTTATCCAATCCATTCATTATCGTATTGGATGACTACCATCGCATTCATTCACCAACGGTTCACAATGCGGTAGATTTTTTACTCGAATATCAGCCAACTCAAATTCACTTGCTTCTCATGACCCGTGAAGATCCGCTTCTTCAGCTGAATCGCCTTAGAGCCAGAAACCAGCTGATCGAATCTCGGATGGATGATCTACGGTTATACACAAAACTAGATGTGCACGACCGCCGGTCGGCCGTGGTAAAAGCCAATGACATAAATCTATCTACAGTACCACAGGAAGATTATTAACTCACCATGCTAAGATTTAATTGTCCTATTTGCACCACACTTACGGTATCATAAGTAATCGCCTCCCAATCATCCTTCAAGGACGATGACACCGAGCATAAACTCTCTTATACTATGCTTAGTGGTTGGCTGCTGATCACAAGTCGCGCCAGCCAGTAATCCAACCTGACCAGAACTATCATGATGCAGCAAGTAGGGATAAGAGTGAAAGGAAGAATTGACCCACATTGGTCCGAGTGGCTGGAAGGGCTGCAAATCAGTCATGTCAATCAAGACATATCGATTTTAACAGGCACTATCAATGACCAGACCATTCTACACGGCTTGATAAGCAAGCTGCGCAACCTTGGACTGGCGCTAGTCTATTTGCGATGTGAAGAGGATAAGGGCGAGTAGTTTTCATCAATCTTGGCCTATTACCGGACGTTAAGGAGTGTGCCCAAATGGCGAACATTTTGGAAGTAGAGAATCTGGTTAAAAAGTATGGTGATTTCGCCGCTGTGGATGGGGTTGAGTTCACGGTTGAGGAAGGAGAAGTATTTGGCTTGCTAGGGCCGAATGGGGCCGGCAAAACACAAACGATATCGATGCTAACCGGGGTTGTCGAACCCTCAGGTGGTAAGGCCCGCATCGGTGGTTATGATATCAAGACACAGGCGCCAGAGGTGAAAAAGATAAATGGACTGGTGCCGCAAGATCTGGCCTTGTACCCAACGATCAGCGCTCGGGCAAATCTTAATTTTTTCGGCCGGATTTATGGATTGCATGGAAAGGATTTAAAAGAGAGGGTTGACGATGTCCTCCATATCGTCGGCCTCACAGATAGAGCTGACGATACAGTAGAGACCTTCTCAGGAGGCATGAAACGGCGCGTCAATATCGCCGCCGGATTGGTCCATCATCCAAGGTTACTATTCTTGGACGAGCCAACTGTTGGTGTAGATCCCCAGAGTCGCAATTACATCTTTGAAAGCGTCCAACGCTTGAACCGGGAACGGCAAATGAGCATCGTTTACACCAGTCACTATATGGAAGAAGTGGAATTGTTATGTAAACGTGTCGCAATTATGGATCAGGGAAAGATTGTCGCCATGGATACGGTCAAAAACCTCATCGCCATTCTCGGAGGCGGCGTGATTTTGATTGGTCTGGATGAGGTAGAAGATGGATTGCTTGTCGCGCTATCGTCGTTACCGGCCGTCAGGCAAGCCTCTATTGCCCATCCATTAGATGACCAGCTGACGGAATCGGAAGAAGAGCCTGATGTGGACAAACCTGGCTCAAGCGAGACTGTGGTCAAGATTGAAACAGAAAACAGCCAGGAAGCGCTGGTAAATGTATTCGCATATTTGAATGACCGTGACATTGTGGTCAGGTCTCTGGAAATCCTGGAGTCAAATCTGGAAAATGTCTTTCTTCACCTGACCGGTAAAAAATTGCGCGATTGATGGACCAGGAGAAGCGCCATGAGCGGCCTTAGGAATGTTTTAAGTATAACCAGTAAAGACTTGTTGATTCTGTTTAAGGATTGGGGCGGGTTAGCCCAGCTATTTTTATTGCCCCTGGTATTCGTCTTGATTTTCGGAGGGCTCTGGTCAGTAGCTGCAGCCTCAGACTCAGAAGAAGATACGCGGATTCCTTTGCCGGTCGTCAATTTCGATTCCCAGGGAGAGTTGTCTCAGGAGTTTTTGACCAAACTGAATGAAGCCGGTGGCTTAGAAGCGGTGCTTTATGAAAACGCCGAAGCTGAGAATTTGCTAGCCGAACAGGAAATTAAACAACTACTGACCATACCTAATGGATTCAGCGATGGGGTGAATGAGGGCGAACCTGTCACTCTGATATTAGCTTCAAACGGGGCTAACGATGAGGAACTTAGGTCTGCCCTTTTCGTCGTTGAAGGTGTGGCGCGTGATATGACCTTAGAAACACAGATATTGGCCAGCCTGGAGCAGATGGGCCAAATGATGGCGGATGCACCACAGGATATACAAATCTTCACGGCCGATCGCGCCAAGGCTCAGGCCAAGAGCCAATTTGATCGGGCGGGGACCACTCCTCTGGTGGAAATAGTAGAAAGATATCCCGAGACTTTGGGTGAAAATATCCTAGAGCGGCTAAGCCCAACTCAAGTGGCTGTCTCTGGAATGACAGTCCTCTTCGTTTTTCTCACCGCCCAGGTGACGGCAAGCTCAATCTACTATGAAAAGAAAATTGGCAGTTTTCGGCGTCTATTGGCGGCGCCCATTCGCCGGTCGACTTTATTATCCGGCAAGATGTTGCCTAATTTCATAATCGTTTTACTTCAGGTGATCGTCATCTTTGGGGTGGCAATCTTCCTATTTCCGTTAATTGGGTTATCAGGTCTGGACCTTGGAAATGATATCCTGGCTCTAATCTTGTTGGTCGTAGCTGTGGCTATTTGCTCGACGACATTAGGCGTGTTAATCGCCGCCGTGGCTAAAACGGAAGCGCAAATAGGAGGCGTTAGTCAAGCTATTTTATGGGTATTAGCTTTATTAGGGGGAGCCATCGTTCCAACGGTGCTTTTTAGCGAATCGTTAGCGACGATAGGTCAATTCACGCCGCAATATTGGGCTGTCACGGGCTTCTATGACCTATTGATACGGGGTCGAGGAATTGAGGAGGTCATTCTCAATATAGTTATCCTCCTGGTATTTGCCTTGATATTTTTTGCTATCGGCGCTTGGCGGTTTGATTTCGATTGAGCAGGTAAGTGAGCAAGGACTGATTCTTAAGGAAAGCGGCTATGAATAGTTTACGGGATGTCTTAGCTATCACCTGGAAAGAATTGCAGGTTCGGGCCAGGGATCGGGGTTCGCTGGCGGTCTTATTTTTGTTGCCTTTAGTATTCGGTCTTATGCTAACGCTAATGTACACATCCTCGTTTTCCTCAGCTGAAGGTGATGAGGGCCAGTCCGGATTGAATCTTCCAGTTTATGTCGTCAATGAGGATCTGGGTTCTTACGGTCAGCAGGTCGTCGAAGCGCTGCAGCAAACGCACATGGTGGAGATAAATGAAGGGGTAACGGCGATTGAAGCCGATAGTAAAATTGGCGAAGGCGAGCGTCTAGCTGCCATCATCATACCAGAAGATTTCAGCGCCAAAATAGATAATTATGAGCCAACGAAGGTAGTTGTGTTGGTAGATCCCACACAGCCCCAGTTCGCCAGCATCATACCGGGACTGGTCAACTATGCCATCACTGGACCGACGATCCAAGGGGAGATCCAATTTGGCGTCAGAAGTATTCTGAAAGAATCGGGCGTTTTAGAAGGAGCGGACGAAGAACTTATTCAGGCAATAGAGGCTCAAAACACTGGGGTCATTATGACCCAGCTTCAAACGATGCAACAGAAGCCAGCCATTTCTATAGATAGCAAAGATGTTAGTGGGCAAGAGACCGATACCTCCTTCAACTTTTCTGTTTTTTTCATGCCTGCTTTCACGGTGATGTTTGCTTTCTTCCTAGTGGGCGTCATTGGCCTCACATTGCATACCGAAAAGGATAATGGCACTTTCAGGCGCCTACTCGCTGCTCCGATAAAACGCGGCTCGATCATTGGCGGCAATATGATTGCCTATATGGCTATTGTTTTCTTGCAAGTGGTGCTATTGTTTGGTTTTTCGGCCGTCCTTTTCAGTATGCCTCTGGGAAATTCACCGGTAGCCTTGTTGTTGCTAACCCTGGCGCTCGGCCTATGCGTTAGCTGTATGGGCCTGATGATTGGCGCCCTGACCAAAACTGGCAAACAAGCGGATACGGTCGGCGTCGTTTTGGGATTCGTCCTGGCTGGACTGGGTGGCGCCCTTCCGGTTGGACCTCCGCTATATGAGAATGAAGGCATATTGGGATTTCTATCAAGGTTGACACCACAGGCTCATGCTTTACAGGGCTATCGTTTGATTCTGTCTGAAACAGGGAATTTCGCCGATGTTATGCTTCAGGTGGTGATCTTGTTGGTTATGGCTATCGTGATGTTTGCCATCGCGACCTGGCAGTTGAAATTTGAATGAGCAAGATGCGATCAAGTATTCGATTAATGCAATCGCCAGCACATCAATAGTTTTCATCCCTCACAATCTTGTTTTTCCACCATAAAAAAGTGCCAGTTGGTTGGCCCATGTTCCAAGCCAGAGGCACTAATCTTGGCCCTGGTCGAACATACGCTTAGACCTGTTACCCGTCACTTAGTGCCCCTGGTATACTACCATCGATCATATAGTCTTTATCCCATAATGATGCGAATACTTGTTGTTCTAAACCCTGTTGCCGGCCGTACCCAGGTCGAGTCCGTTAAACGAGCCCTCCACCAGTATTTTTACGGGCATCAGTCTATCCAGCTAGAACTATATGAGACGACAGGCAAAGAAGTTGTGGCCGATATTGTCAATGAAGCTATTGATGGCGGTATCGGAGGCGTCTTTGCGGCCGGAGGAGATGGCACTGTCTCGGCTGTTGCTGATGCTCTGGCAGAGACCGGTATTCCATTAGGCATTATCCCCACGGGCACAACCAATGTCCTGGCCCAAGAATTGGGAATACCGTTAAACATAGACAAAGCCTGCCGGTTGCTTGCCGGACCGACGACAACGCGCTCAATTGATACTCTGCAACAGGGTGATAGGCACTTTGTACTCTCTGTCGGGATCGGTTTAAGTGCGTTGGCCATAGAAGGAACCAGCCGGGAGGGAAAACGACGTTTCGGCCCGCTGGCTTATATTTGGTCAATTCTCAATACGGTGGCCGGTGTACAGCCGCATGTTTTCACAATCGTTTCCGATGGGCGCAAAAGGAAAATCCGAGCAGCCGATGTTTTATTGGCCAATGTCAGCACGATAACGGGACCACTTCGTTGGGGACCTCACATCAAGCCGGATGATGGTCGAATTGATATTTGCGTGATGCGAGCCAAAAACATCTTGGATGTTGTGGGAGTTGGGCTCGATATCGTCGTTCCTGGACGACCGCGCAAGAACCGCAATCTTGTCTACTGGCAAGCTTTCCATACGGTCCTGGTGTTTGGGGAAGAACCGTTACTCGTTCAAGGTGATGGGGAATCGCTAGGCCGTATGCCACTGGAAGTCGTCCTGGCACCAAAATCTGTCCAGGTTTTTGTAGGGAGTCAGGAAGGAAACGGACGAAGGTCGTTGCGACTACCCTTGCTCTCGAACAACCTCTGATAAGCCCAGGCGCCTAGCGCGTGATACAGGCATCAAACAATCATTGGCAAAACCACAGCTATCACAAGAACCACAATCGACCCCTAATTCCTGGATGCGACCTTTGCGGATCAGAAAGTGGAGCATTCCAGCCACAGCGCTGGGCTGGGCACCTAACTGTTTACTAAGCTGGTTTAACTCAATTTCGCCTTGATTTTCGTCGATAAGGCGCTGCAGTTCAGTTAGCATCAAAATCCTAACACCCTTCCACCTTGGAATATAAAAACGGCTGCCAGCCAGGCAATTAGAGTCTGGTAGACGGCTGCAGAAACCGCCCAACGGCCACCAAATTCTTGTTTGATCGCCCCCATGGTGGCGATACAGGGGATATAGAGCAAAACAAAAACCAGAAAGGCAAGTGCCGCCAACGGTGAATAGTGATCTTGTAGCGCTTGGCTTAAGGCTATATCTTCGACCTCCACGGCGTCCCCGGTTAGATTCACGCCAGGAATGATGCTTAATAGCGCGCGCCCGGCGTCTACTGTCGCCTGACCAAATCCTACGACAATACCCGCCAGCTGCGATGAAATTGTTGATTCATCAGCTTCTGAAGAATCCATACCTTCAGGGTCAACGCCATTGTAAATTTGAGCCAGGGAGCTGACGACCAGTTCTTTTGCGATCAGGCCAGTTACCAGTGCTCCTGAACTTTCATAGGTGCCGAATCCGGCCGGTTCAAAGACTGGCGCAATAGCAGCGCTAAATTGACCATATAAAGAGTCTTCTTGTTCAGACACTCCCCAGGGCAGGTGAAGAAGAAGCCATAAGATGATTGAGATTGCCAGGATAACCGTGCCGGCATTCTTGATAAACTCTCGCGTGTTTTCCCAGGTATGTATGGCCAAAACTCGACTGGTCGGCAGACGGTAGGGTGGCAATTCAAGTACGAATGCCGACTTTTCATCTGGTTTGAGGATCGTTCTCGAAAATATGAAACCAATGATGATGGCGACAACGACGCCCAAGAGATACATTAACCAAATTACGGTGCTGGCTCGAGTGCCAAAGAACGCCAGGGCAAAGACAACGTAAACGGGCAAACGGGCTGCACAGGACATAAAAGGGATTAACAAGGCAGTCAGTAATCGATCTCTATGATTGGATATTGTGCGGGTCGCATAAACTGCGGGAACCGCGCAGCCAAAGCCCAGCATAAGGGGGATCACTGATTTGCCGTGAAGGCCGATATATCGCATGAAGCGATCCATAACGAAAGCTGCCCGGGCCATATATCCGGAATCCTCAAGAACGGCCAAGAAGAAGAAGAGAAAGATGAGTCCGGGTACGAAGGTCAAGATGCCACCGACACCGGCGACGATGCCATCGATTACCAGTGAATGGAGCCACTCGCTGGCGCCAAGTTGGGTTAAGATGGCCGAGAGTCCCGCGGCAACCGGTCCATTGATGAGCCTGTCTACCCAATCCAGGTATGGTGCGGAGACGTCGATAACCAACCGGAAAACGAGATACATGATCAGCATAAAAATGGGCAAACCGATCAGCCTATGGGTAGCGAATCTATCAATTCGCTCGGTTAAGGTTGTCTTGTCTGGCGATAAATGAGTGCATACCTGGCGGCTGATGTTGCTGACTGTGCCATAGCGATGATCAGCAGTTATGATTTCGACGTCATCACTGTATTTGGAAACCAACTCTTCGGCTTTCTCTTTTGCTAACTTAGACACGGCCGTTCCACCGTTCGAAGGATTGAGCGTATCCATTACCTCTTTTTCGCCTTCTAACAGTTTCAAGGCCAACCAGCGGGAACAATAACCATTGAGCTGAAGCTGAGTGGATGAGGCTGCATAAATCAAATCATCTATCGCCGCTTCGATATCAACTCCGTAATCGACTTTGAAACTCTCCTGAACCTGGCACTGACAATGGCTCTCCTGGCCATTGTTATCGCCGGTAGATTTAGCGATTACGACCGCTGACGCCAATAATTGGTCCAAACCCATACCCCTATTGGCGGCCGTTGGGATGACCGGCACACCTCCCAGCAATTTGGACAACTGTTCGATATCAACCATGATGCCCTGGGAACTAGCTTGATCGTACATATTGAGGGCAAGGATGACCGGCACACCCATCTCCAATACCTGGACAACCAGATAAAGGTTTCGTTCCAAGTTCGAGGTATCCACCACGCAAATCACGGCATTGGGATGTTCATGGATGATGAAATCCCTGGCGACAATCTCATCGGGCGAAAAAGCAGCTAGGCTGTAGGTACCCGGTAAATCAACCAACTGGATTGAGTCACCCTCGAAAGAACAAGTACCAGTCTTTAATTCGACCGTTTTTCCCGGCCAATTACCGGTATGCTGGCGCAAACCGGTCAAGGCATTGAAGATCGTGCTCTTACCGGCATTCGGATTGCCGGCTAAAGCGATCGTCACTTCAGTCTGTAGATTCTCCGCCACCGATCTCGACCAAAATGCCTTCAGCGTCAGCGCGGCGCAAAGACAGATGATAACCTTTTACGACATATTCAACCGGATCGCCCAGAGGGGCGACACGCTCGACGCGCACGTTCTCGCCCCGGATAAAGCCCATCTCCATGAAGCGACGGCGCATCTGGCCCTTGCCGCCCACACGAATGATTGTCGCCCACTGACCAGGTTTTAATTGGCTTAACATAATCTGTTTGGTCATCGTTAGTGAGAAAGCTTCTTTTTCCTTAGGCTGATGTTTCCAAATACGGTTTGATCCAAAAATCACAGCAGCACGTCTCCACCTATTGGTTTTCAATCGAAGAAAACTCGGTTTTATCTACTAAGACTAAATCTGCCAGGGTCAAGCCCAAAGCTACTTCGGTAGCTTCTCCATGACGGCCGACGCTGAGCGTGAGCGGTCCTTTCAACGGCGCAGCATCAACAATTTTTACGATCTGGCCCGGTTGTAATGCTCTGTCAGCCAAATAGGCCATCACATCGCTGCTTTCGGGCACAATAGCCTTGATGCGCGCTTCTTGGCCAACCTCTAGTATCGATAAGGGTATATTTTGCTGATGTCTGATTTGCCCGTCGCGGTCCGGAATCGGATTCCCATGAGGACACTTTGCCGGATTTCCCAGGTAATCGGCCAAGGCTTCGGTCACCTCGGCGGCGGTCGCATGTTCCAGGTCGCAGGCCAAATCATGGACCTTGGCCCAGTCCAACTTGAGGTGATCCACGAGAAAACATTCCCAGAGGCGCTGGCGTCGTATGACACTATTGGCGATTCGCTGCCCACCTGCGGTCAGGGATACCCCTTTGTAGGGTTGGTGATTGATGTACTTTTGTTCGACCAAGCGTTTCATCATTTCGTTGGCTGAAACAGGCGATACACTTAATCTTTCGGCGACCCGTCCAATGGGGACAGGCTTATATTCGCCGCCCAATTCAGCCACGCTTTTTAAGTACATTTCGACGCTTTCGCTTTTGCCGCTATCGATCATTCGCTGGTCATCTTAAGAAAAAATTATAAGGTTGCCCTTATAATAATCTAATAGGGTGGCCTCTTGTAGGGACAGGCGTCATGTCTTAGGGGTGACAAATGTCATAGATAGAGAAGATCGTGGGGTAAAAATTGAAGCAAGCAGACCAGGTCTGATTGGAAGATAGGGTCTGTCCGTATTGGATTGTCTAACAGATACGGGGCAACATTTCACCGGTTAACATATCAACGATTCGCGTGGTGCCGATCGGGGTCCGAAGTAGAACTCTGTTTTGCGGTGCTGCTTGTATCTCGCCGACGATGACGGCTTCTTCGCCATAGCGAGAGGCGCGCATGGCCGATAAGATTTTATCAGCGTCTTCCCGGCCGACGATGGCCAATACCTTTCCTTCGTTGGCGATGTACAAGGGATCGAAACCCAGCATTTCGCAGGCGGCTTTGACGGCCGTTCGAATAGGGATCGATGCCTCATCCAGGACAATGGCCACCTGGGATTGTTGGGCGATTTCATTGAGGCTGCTGGCAATACCGCCGCGGGTCGGATCGCGGAGTACATGCACTTGGTTGCTGGCCTGGATCATCACGGCGATCATATGATTGAGTGGCGCGACATCGCTTTGTAAATCGGTTTCAAAACCTAGTTCGCCGCGAGCGCCCAACACAGCAATGCCATGATCGCCAATAGGGCCTGAGAGGATGACGATATCACCTGGACGGGCTTGGTTACCGGATATGTGTAAATTACTCTGAATGTGCCCAACCCCTGCTGTATTGATATACAAGCCGTCGGCTTTTCCCTTTTCCACAACCTTGGTATCGCCGGCGATAATTTGAACACCTGCCTCGATAGCCGCCAGGCGCATGGAAGCGACAACCTGTTCCAGTAAGCCTAATTCTAAGCCTTCTTCCAAGATGAAACCGGCTGTCAGATACATGGGTTTTGCCCCCATCATGGCCACATCGTTCACTGTGCCACACACAGCTAGACGGCCGATGTCGCCCCCAGGAAAGAAAAGTGGCCACACGACGTGGGAATCGGTACTCACCGCCAATCGGGCGCCGGATTCCAATTCAACGACGCCAGCGTCATTCCCGGCCAGCAAGATAGGGTTTCCCAAGGGTGGCAGAAAAAGCCCGGAAATCAAGTCTTGGGACAGTTTGCCGCCGCTCCCATGACCCATGATGACCTGACCTCGCTTACGAATGGGTACCGGACAAACCGGCCCTTCCATGAATATTGATTCGTTCATTTATCGGCTATTATCCAAGCTGTTATCGTCTCATCAACCTCGATATCGACGTTCAAACCATGGCTGACGAGCATGGCCCTGATTTCGCGCGGATAATTGAAGTGACTGCGCATCAGGGCGACTTTTTCAGCAACGGCGATCATTTTGACGCTAAAATGATTCAGATCAGGTTCCTCGATGACCAAGCGGCCACCCGGCTTTAAAACCCGGACCATGTCGGCAATTGCCTGTTCCTGGTTGCAAAAATGATGCAGAGCATCCACGACTAAGATCCTTTCAAAGCTAGCAATAGCAAACGGCAAATTCTCGGCATGGGCCATGGAGACTTCGAAGCTTCGTTTTTCGTACGCCTTTCTTAACATCCCAATCGAGACATCGGTCAGGACTAATTCGTCTATGTAAGGCTTTAATTGCGAAGAAACCCGGCCCGTCCCACCACCGGCATCCAACAACCTGCCACGGACCGGCAGTCTTAGTAATTCTTTGAGCCGGCCCGCATTGGGTGGAGGGATCATTCGTTCGTATATGGGAGCTATCAAATTAAAGTGGTCGAACATCGATGGTGTCTGGTTTGAAAAATTGACTAAACCAGTAGTCTGTCACGCCGGTAGCGGTAGTAGGCGGCGCACGCGCCTTCGCTGGAGACCATAGTCGCTCCCAGCGGTTTTTCAGGCGTGCATTCACGGCCGAAAGCAGGGCACTCGTCTGGTTTCTTTAAGCCCTGGAGGATTAATCCGGAGATGCATAGAGGCGACTCGTCTGGTTGAATTTGGGCCACATCAAAGCGTCGTTCGGCGTTGAATTTAGAAAACTCGGGTCGCAGACACCATCCGCTCATAGGGATGACGCCGATGCCCCGCCATTTGCGATCGCACGCTTCAAATACCCGGTTGATGACAGCTTGAGCGGGATTATTTCCTTCAAATGTCACCGTCCGGGAGTAGGCGTTTTCAACTTCAACCCGCCCTTCTTCTAATTGGCGTACGGTGGCCAATATACCTTGCATAATATCCACCGGTTCAAAGCCGGTCACGGCGATTGGGACTTGGTATTTTTTAGCGATTGGTGGATATTCCCAGTAGCCCATGACGGCGCAAACATGTCCGGCGGCAAGAAATCCTTGCACCCGATTGTTTGGTGAACTTAAAATGGCGTGCATGGCTGGGGGCACACATACATGGGATACGAGAACGCTGAAATTGTCCAGGCCTAGCGAGTGGGCCTGAAGAACGCTCATGGCGTTGGCCGGAGCCGTTGTCTCGAAGCCAATAGCAAAAAAGACGACCTCTTTATCTGGATTCTCCTGGGCGATTTTCACGGCATCAAGGGGAGAATAGACTACCCGGATATCGGCGCCTGCAGCGCGCATGAAAAAGAGATCGTTTTCTGATCCGGGAACACGCAACATGTCACCATAGGACGTAAAAATGACGTTAGGCTTGGCGGCAATAGCCAAGGCTTTATCGATGAGTTCTAAAGGGGTTACACAAACTGGACAGCCCGGCCCGTGAACCAACTCAACCTCTTCTGGTAGAAGTTGGTCGAGACCGTAGCGCATGATGGCATGGGTCTGGCCTCCACAGATTTCCATGATCACCCAGGGCCGAGTAACTGTTCGCCGGAGCTCAGCCAACGCACTCTTTACCAATTCTGCGTCCCGGTATTCGTCGATGTACTTCATTGGCTCTCTAACTCGGCCGGCTCAATACCTAACTCTTCTTCGACGTTGGCGATTTCGCGCAGCAATTGCAATGTCTCTTGGGCTTCTTGTTCGCTGAGCAAGCTAATGGCAAAGCCAACGTGAATCACCGTATATTCCCCGATTTGAGCCTCAGGCACATATTCCAAACAAGCTTCGCGGGTCACGCCGCCGAAGTCGATCTTGCCCATCTTTAAGCCATTGGCTTCGTAAGTTTCGACGATTTTACCTGGTACGCCAAGACACATATCCTACTCCTTTAATGTCACAAAGTATTCATACCTATTCGGTTCTGAGCTATCAAGTCCTGAATTCCGGAACAACCTTGCCGGAGTAGAGCGACCTTTCTCGTAGGACAACATACCTGATCCATTCTATTCTAACAATCCCGAATTAAGCTTATGGGAAAGGATCGCTGCCTGCCCCAGGGCCACTCCACCGTCATTGGCCGGAACTTGCCGGTGTAAATAGACAGTAAAACCGTGTTTCTGGAGCAGTGATGTCGTTCTCTTCAATAAATACACATTTTGCCAAACGCCACCGCTCAAGGCGACATCAGCCAAGCCGTGCGTCTTCTTAATCAGCAAGCAAATATCACAAACCAGCTGAGCGACGCTGTTATGAAAACGGGCGGCGATAGTTTGTATAGGCACTTTTGCTCGTAGGTCTACCGCGACCGCTTTTATCAAGGGTGAGGCGTCGATTTTATCATCTTCAACGGCCCATGGATAGATGCCATCGACGGTTGGATCGACCAAGGCTTCGAGTTCGATGGCGGCCTGGGCTTCATAGTTCACGACCGGTCGGACGCCGGCTAAGGCTGAAACGGCGTCGAATAAGCGGCCCATACTCGAGGTTGGCGGGGCATTCAGGCCACTTTCAAGCTGGGCTCGCAAAACATCTAACGGTTGAGAGATGTGACTGTTGATTTGTGCGGTATATATGACAGGCGGCAAATCTTCATCCCAAGGAATGCCGGCCTGATGAAGCCAGGTCAAAGCCAGTCGCCAAGGCTCTTTGATGGAACGCTCGCCACCAGGCAAAGGCACGTAATCAAGATGAAATTCTCTCTGATAATGGTCATAATCAGCTACTAGAAATTCACCACCCCAAATGGCGCCATCGTCACCATAGCCGGTGCCATCGAAAGATACGCCGATGAGGGGCCCTTCACCAGCTAACTTATGTTCGGCCATGCAGGCGGCAATATGAGCATGGTGGTGTTGTACGCCGAACGCAGGCAAACCCTGATTGTTTGCTCGATCCAAGGCGTAGCGAGTTGCTAGATAATCTGGATGCAAATCATAGACAATGGCTTCAGGAATTACTCGAAATAAGCGTTCGAAATGAGCAACGCCATCCTCGTAGGCCTGTATCGTCTCTAAGTTCTCCATATCGCCAATATGATGGCTTAGAAAGGCATAGGGGCCATTGGCTAAACAAAAAGTGTTCTTTAGCTCTGGTCCTGTTGCCAATAAAGGCGGCGATTCCCAGGGTAGGCGAATTGGATTGGGAGCATAGCCTCTGGATCGACGGATGAAATGAAGGGCTGAAACCGGATCGACATCCCGGGTAGGAGAATTTAATTGAACTGAGCGGACAACGGAGTCGTCACAACGGATTCGTATGCCGCGATCGTGCAGCAGAAAAGCATCGGCTAATGAATGGAGCCGCTTCAGAGCTTCTGCGTTTTGCGTGGCAATGGGCTCATCGCTGATATTGCCGCTGGTCATGATCAGTGCTTCGGGGAAGCCAGATTTATTCTCTAATAGTAAATAATGCAGAGGTGTGTAGGGCAACATGACCCCCAATGTATTTTGTCCTGGAGCCACTGATCCGGTTATGGGTGAATCCGGCCGACGATCAAGAATGACGACGGGCCTTTCACGCGACTCCAACAAGTTCTTATCATTTATGTTAAGTTGACAATGGCTCTCTACGATGTCTGAATCAAGCATCATCAAGGCAAAGGGTTTGTCAACTCTTAATTTTCGCCTTCGTAATTCGGATACTGCTTCCGGATTGGTCGCGTCGCAGGCCAGGTGAAAACCGCCAAGACCCTTTATAGCCACGATTTTTCCTTGCCGGAGCAATTCACGGGTCGCTTGAAGAGCATCTTCGCCAATCAAGGCGCTGGAGTCGTCACCGGACGGCATTTTCCCGCTTAATGGCGTTCCATTTTTGATCTCTAGCCAGATTTGGGGGCCGCAGAGGGGACAGGCGACCGGCTGCGCATGGTAGCGGCGATCGTGAGGATTTTCATATTCGACCTGGCACTCGGGGCACATTTGAAATGAAGCCATCGTCGTGAGCGGCCGGTCGTAAGGGATATCGTCGATGATGGTAAAGCGTGGTCCGCAATTTGTGCAGTTGATGAAAGGATACCGGTATCGCCGGTCATCAGCATCAAAAAGCTCGCGGATACAATCTGGGCATACGTCAACATCCGGAGAAATGGGTTGAAATGCTCCGCTTATTGGTTCGGAGGGGATGATTTCGAAAGATGAGAAACCGTTAGGCTGGCGATCGCTGATTCGAATATCATCGATCTGAGCCATGGGTGGTCTTTCGTTCTCTAGCGCCTCGAAAAACGCCGTTAGGGACTCAGGCCGGCCGTCGATTTCAATTTCCACGCCACCCGAAGTGTTCCTTACCCAACCGGTCAGTTGGAGCCGGTGAGCCAGGTTATAAATGAACGGCCGGAAGCCTACGCCTTGAACTATACCGCTGATGTGAATAGTCGCGCCACGATTTTCCAAAACGCGTTCCGATTCCATGAACTGTTTTCTTTTCAACTATTAACTTGCCGTGGCGAGATCGCGTACCCAATTTATCCAGGCCTCAACTCCTTCGAAAGAGCGGCATGAAAGGGGAAATGTCATCAGGCCTGGATTCAATGCTTCCACACCTCGGCGGAAGTAATCCATGTCGAAATCGATATAGGGCTGCAGATCGACTTTATTGATTACCAAAGCGTCCACACCCTGGTACATCCCTGGATATTTATAAGGTTTATCATCTCCCTCTGGCACCGAGGCTATGAGGATACTTTTGTGGGTGCCGAGTTGAAAATTGGCCGGGCAAATCAAGTTGCCCACGTTTTCCACGATGAGTAAATCGATTTCGTCTAGATTTAGCTGTCCCAGGGCTTCCTGCAGCATGACTGCATCTAGGTGGCATTCACCACCAGTGTTTATTTGAACCGCTTGTGCGCCGGCAGCAGCAGCCCGGTCAGCATCTATGCTGGTTGCGATATCGCCATCTACGACGGCAATTTGAAATTGGTGGCGCAAATTCTGCAGGGTTAATTCAATGAGACTGGTCTTGCCCGCTCCGGGCGAAGCCATCAGATTGATTCCAAGAACACTGGCCTCGTCGAGGGCCAGCCGGTTGGAAGCCGCCAGTTTCTCATTGGCTCCCAGAATCTTTTCAACAACGGCGATGCGTTGGTTCATGCTATCACTCCATAATTATGAAGAAGCCTTGGTCTTGGAGGTATCGTTGGATACTTCAATCGCTTCCAGTAAAAATTCTTGACCGGTGTTGATGCGGATATTGTTACTTTGGCAGGCGGGACAGGCCAGGTCCTCTTCAGGCCCGTAGGCGCGGCCACAATCCTGGCAAACCAACTCGGCCGGTACCCGCCGGAAGTGGAGTTTTGCTCCTTCGGCAACTGTGCCTTCGCTGACGAAATCCCAATAAAATTGGACTGAGTCGTCGACAACTGACGATAAATCTCCAATGACAAGGAACAGATCGGTTACACGACCGGCATTTGCCTCATGAGCATGGCGCAAGGCAATCTCTAAAATACTCTCGGTAACCATAAGTTCGTGCATGGCAAATGGTTTGTGCAAATAACAATTAATTATACTTGAATCTTATCACGCCATATTGAAGGTACTAAGTGCTATTTGTCACTGAGTATGCCTGATTGAAGTCACTGTTTCGAGATCTAAGTAGTATGATGCCATATGGGGTTCCTTGTGCAAAGGCTCTCACTCCTAATAAATGGATAAATAATATAGCCGTTGCATTTCGAGGTGGAACCTCGCGGTGTCACGGTTTGCTTACTTGAAATTTAGGCTGTGACACGCACACGGGATAGAATGAAACGAGGCGACCTGATGCGGTCACCTCGTCCAGTATCGTTAGTTTTTCAATAATGGGCTTATTGAGGATAACTTCTAAATTGCTTGATCCCGCTAGCAGCTCAGATCTTACTCGGCAATGAATGCTAAGGACTCAATGCGCAGATCGCGCAGCCGGTCACGGATGACTTGTGCCGCTTTCTGAGTCATCAGATATCCAAAGTGGTAATCTTCTTCAAAGATTTCGACAAGTTCCTGGCTTCCAATAGCAACAACTCGGCAGGGTGTAATCGCTTTTACCCCGGCTGTGGCTTTATAGGGAGGAACAAGGCCTGACCATCCGAAAACATCACCTGAACCTACCGTGCTAAGGACTAGGTCTCTCGTCTTCATATCACGGGCAAATTGTTCAGAGATCTTGTGTTTGACATCTCGTTCCGGTAGTTTAAAGATGATACCTACTGCTCCTTCCAAGATGAGATAGAATTTATTTAACTCTTCTTCTTCATGAAAGAAGTATTGGTCGGCCTCAGTGGTAATCTCGTCCGAAATTTTGGCCAAGATATTAATGTGATCGCGGCTCAAACCGGAAAAAAAAGGATAACGCCGAAGCAGTTCGCTTGATACCATTTTTCACGCTCCAATTGGTTCTAAGGTCGTTTTCTCCATATTCGCAGAAGCTAGACTGTGCAAACTAGAGTCACTCCAAGTTCAGCCAGCACGGCTTCTGTCACCTCGGGGATAACCGCAGCGACAGCGGGTGTTGACTCCTCGCTAAAGTCGATTACATTCTCGACCTCAATCGCGAATATGCTGATCTCCTGGGGCAACGGTAGCCCCATCTGCAAGCCCAAATCCAAGGCTGTGACCAATGAAGTGTCATGGGCACAAGCACTATGCTGGGTTGGGCTGATGTTGCGTAAATCGTCCAATGTCATTCGATGGATCTTGCCAGGCAGATTCCCGTTACACCTAGTGAGAGCATCAACCAGAATCACCCGGTCGTAACCGATCATCATCTCCATCAAGCGCAGGCCGCCAACGCTGGCCTCGGTAACAGTTACATCTTCCCTATCCACCGAGGCCAATGTTCGCTCAACTTCATAGGCCACCTTCACACCAACGCCATCGTCCGTGAGAATTGGGTTGCCTAGGCCAACAACTAGTGTTCTCGTCATATGTTTTAGTATATCGATTACGGTGTTGCCCTATCAGAAATCAAAGGATAACAACATCCAACATCTCGATACCATTTACTGACAACCAATCAAATAAATTGGCTCAATCGGTCAATCTCATTTCCCTCCACATCGCGGATAGTTACTTCAAGCGGCATTTGCCCCGGCAATGAGTGCGTTGCGCATGACATGCAAGGGTCGTAGTTACGAAAGCCCATTTCTATGGTATTCAGCAGTCCTTCAGAAACAACAGTACCTTTCGTTATCAGACTCTGGGCCGCTTTTTTGACTGACATGGCGATGGGGGCATAGTTGTTTGTAGTGCCCACGATCAGGTTGACTTTTGTCAAAATACCATTCTCGTCTGTCTGGTAGTGGTGGGTCAATGTTCCACGGGGTGCTTCCACAGAACCGATTCCTTCGGTAGGTGTATTGGTAACCGCAATTCGAACGTTGGGATCGGTGATTTCGGGGTCTTGGGCCAGTTCCAGCATCCGTTCAGCAGCGTAAAGCAACTCAACCAATCGAGCCCAGTGAGTCGCTAAGCGGTAGTGTACGGGCGTATAACGGCCGTTGATCTTCTTGCTACCCAAGGTCTCGTACATTTGCTCGAAGTGCTCTTGGGCCTTGGGAGTGGCCATTCCGTCAGAGGCATTTAAGCGAGATTGAGGAGTTGCGGTGTAAACACCACTATCTTTCCCATCCACAAAGCCTTTCCAGCCCACTTCTTTCAGATAGGGGAACTTGAGGTAAGTCCAGGGCTCGACGCGTTCGGCCACGTGTTGAGCGTAGTCTTTAGCCTGATATTTGGCAAATTCTCCGCCCTCGGGATCGGTCACTCGAATCATCCCATCATAAAAGTTGACTTGGTTGTTTTCGTCTACCGTGCCCATGTAATAGGTTTTGTGGGTGAAGACATCAGAAAGGATCAAATCTACATAGGCCTGGTTGGCAAGCACGACATCGGCAAAAAGTTGGAGACTGAAAAGAGCGAAGTCCACGTTTTCCCTTGCGTATCCTTCAATTTCCTGTCGTTCCTCCTCGTTGATAGCCCTACTCCAACCACCAGGCAAACCGGCTACCGGATGGATTCCGCGTCCACCAAGCATTTTGATCACGTGGTGGTTACGTTGGCGACAAGCGATGACTTGCTTACCAATATCCACCCCGACTTTGTGTATTACACCTAAGATATTGCGTTCTTCGGGCGGTGAATCGGGGCCCAAGACGAAATCTGGACCGCCTAGTGCGTAAAAATGGACGGTGTGGTCAGTGCAATAGAAGGCCATGTAAAACATCTCGCGCAATTTTTTAACGGCCGAAGAAGGCTCGACGTCGAAGAGGGCGTCCAGCGCTTTGGTGGCGGCCATATGGTGTGCTTCCGGGCAGACGCCGCAGATACGGTTGGTGATACGAGGCATCTCCTCAGCGGGACGGCCAACGCAAAATTGCTCGAATCCACGCAGTTCAGGTATTTGAAGATAGGCGTTGGCAACATTTCCCTCGTCGTCGAGGAAAATTTCTATTTTGCCATGCCCTTCCAGACGTGTGATCGGGTCAATGGTGATTCGTTCCATTTTTATTCTCCTTTTCCATTGCCGTTGAGGTTGGCGCGATGGAGCAACGAATGGGCCATGCTGAAGCGGTAGAAGGTCCCGGCCGGATCTGGGATCGTATCTACGACCGCCTCGATCTTGCGCTCGAGCTCATCTTCCTCCATGCTGGGATCACCTGCTCCAATGACAGAGGCAATCGCCGAGAGCATCTTAGCACCCTGATCATCAACTCCAGGCAACGGCCCGTAACATCCACGACAGCCCATTCCGACTTGGGGGCAAAGGGCTTCGCAGCCAGCCGCAGTAGCCGGACCCATACATATCAAACCTTGCTCCAATAAACACAAACCAGGTTCAGGATTAATTTCGTATGGCCGATAGAATCGGTCGATGGACTTCTCATGTATTTCTAGCGGGCACTCCTCGCACACCGCCACAGTTCTGGCGCCGACGATGGATCTCGGTGGTGGTAATTCAGCCCCTTGTGTTAAGCCGGCTACTA
>JAHEJP010000340.1 GCA_024638855.1 Chloroflexota bacterium | reverse complement strand
GCTCTGCCTTTTGCTATGTTGGCAGCTTATGGCATTGATTCCTTGTTGACCTGGTTTCGCAAAGACACATCGAAACCCAGTTGGCTTGTTCTCGGGCTAGCGGCCGGATTAGGCTTGTTAATCTTGTTCGATACAGCCGGCGGCTCAAAACAACTGCAACAAGCGCACAGCGAATCCATTTTTGAACAATTAGCAGCTGAGGATGGCGAATTCGCCATTTTGAGTCTCCCCATCGATGAGATTCAGTCAAAACGCCAGATGTTTGATCAGACAGTTCATGGTCGTCCGCTCTTGCATGGACATATTTCCCGCCCACCAACCGCGGTTTACCAATTTATTGACGATAATCCCTGGTTAAGAGTATTACGCCAGATCGATGAGATGCCTCCCTGGTTGGTAGGAGTAAGTGAGCAACTGGCAATCCTGAATAATGAAGGTATTCGTTATATCATCATGTACAAAGAACAAGTCAGTCCTCAGCGACTAGCCCATTGGCAGCGATACCTATCCCTGATACCGATTTTTGAAGATGATAGGATAGCAGTCTACAGAACCAATCCGGTGGCTGGAACCGATTTTTTGGTCCAAAAGGAGTTATCTCCTGGGGTGGGACCAGTAGCTGAATTAGTTTCCGGAGATTGCTTCCAGCCCAACGCTCCGTTCGAGGTTGATGTGCTTTGGGGTACGAGAGATTCACTGGAGGGCCAGTATCATGTCCGTCTTGTTCTATTAAGCAAAGATGGTGAAGAGAGACAATCTGAAATCTTCCCACTGGATGCAGATGGGGGAGAGGTATCCTGGCCGGCAAATACCTTGATTTGGGGCTACTACCCTATTCATCTGATTGAAGGTCTGAGGCCGGGCAGCTACACGCTGACGGTAGCCCTGGTCCAAGATGCAGGAGGCGATCTAGAAGAGCGATCTTTAGTATTGGGTGACCTTACTATCTCAGGTATCCCTTGCTCGCTCAATTTGGCGGTAGAAGAGAGTGAAGCCAATGTGTCCTTTGACGATAAAATGCGGTTGCTTGGTTACCGCGTCGAACGACCGTCGAGTGACCAACTGGACGTGAGACTCCATTGGCGGGGAGAGAAACGCATGGAGCATGATTACAAAGTTTTCATCCATATCTTTGATCTAGAGACTGGAATACCTGTTGCCCAGGATGATTCTATGCCCCTTCGCGGGGGACTGCCAACCCGTTTTTGGGCGCTGGGAGAAGAAATTACGGATAATATATCTATCGACCTGAGTAGCACGCCACCAGGCCGTTATGGTCTGGCAATAGGTGTTTATGATTCAGTAACAGGTGAACGTTTATCAGTCTTAATGGCAGATGGTCAGCGACCGAACGACGGCCGGCTTGTGACCGAAGATGTAATAATAGTGGATGAGTACTAACATGACAATCGAAGTCTCCAATCGGTGAATAAAGAACTTGGTTGTTCACAAAACTTTGTCTCGACGATTTTTCTGGGCTTGTCGATCGGCATGATCAAAATGACCGGCTAGAATAGAATAACAAATGTCTGTTTCTACTAATCAATTTTGGCGCTCCCCAACCTTCCGTACGGCCATCATTTTGGTTATCATTTTTTTGATTGCCTTCATCCTACGCGTCATCTACCCGATTTCCAGGCCGCTTGTCTGGTCAGATCGCGCCTTTCACTTCATCGACGCCATCATCGATGGTGACTTTGCACGTACATACCAACGTTACCATCCAGGGGTAACCATCATGTGGTTGTCGGGAATCGCATTACAGATCTTTTCGTTGGCCAAAGGCGGATTTACGGCTGACCAGATGTTAGGGGTCGAACCGACGAAACCAGGAACATTAATTGATGCCCTTCAATTTAGTGTCATCCCAGTAGCCCTTGTTATCGCCGCCTCTATCGCCCTTCTCTATGTCCTTTTGCGTCGGTTGGCAGGCCCTCGGATTGGCTTTGCCGGCGCCCTATTAGTGGCCTTAGACCCTTTCTATATTGGCTACAGTAAGGTCATTCATCCCGATGCACTGTTAGCGACCTTCATGTTAGTCAGCGCCATGTTTCTTTTACTTTATGTCAAAGAAGATAGATGGCTGATGCTGGTATTAAGTGGGCTGTTTGGCGGTTTAAGCTTTCTGAGCAAGAGTCCAAGCCTATTCTTAATCCCATATACAGGTCTGATCATTGGCGCGTCGACTGTTGTTCGTTGGCACCAGGGCCGCTCGGCCCAACTTGAGCGACGCTGGACCGATTTATTTTGGTACGCGCTACGGAGTCTGCTGATCTGGGCTGGGGTTTCGGTTGCACTCTATGTGCTCTTGTGGCCCGTGATGTGGGTCCGGCCGTTAGCGGCTCTGGAAGAAGTCGTTGACGGTATCCTCCATCATAGGGCAGATCCCCACAGGAATCCGGTCTTCTTCAACAACCAGATCTGGACAACAGATCCGGGCGTCGGCTTTTATTTGGCAACGATTTTGTGGAAGACGACGGCAATCACTTTGCCGGCAATCCTCGCCGGACTTGTCTTCGCCATCCGTCGTTATCGATTGCCAGAAAGCTGGCCCTTTTGGGCTCTGTTTGCCTATGTCTTTTTCTTCACGATTCAGATGGCCCTTAGCTCCTTCAAGCAGATAGCCTATATTCTGCCAGTTTTTCCGGCCCTGAGCCTGTTAGCCGGTTTTGGGCTGATATGGTTGGCCGAAGCGATCGGCCGATTACGACCCTTCAGCCATATTCGCTCTCTAGATGTGGCCATCATCGGTATCGCTTTGACGCTTCAGGCGATCATCGTCCTGACAAGCTATCCATATTTTGGTGCGCGAAATAATCTTCTATTGGGCGGCACTCAAGTCGCTAAGAACATCTTACCCCAACAAGATCAGGGTGAAGGATTGGAGGTAGCGGCGCGTTTTCTAAACAGCCTACCCCACAACCAAGATGAAATCGCCCAGATATTTCCACGCAGTGCTATCGTCTTCCGGCGAGAATTTGAAGGTCGCACGACATCGGAAATATCGCCTTTCGCCCGGTATAGAATTTACTATTACAACCAACTTGTCCGCGAATTGGGCGATGAGGAGTGGCACAGCCAGTGGGAGGAAGACAAAAAAACAGATCCTTTGCTTGTCGTTGATGTCGGGGGCATTCCCCAGGTATGGGTATATGGTGACGTGCCTGAAGACCCAGCGGCAGGAGGACCATCATTTGAGCTCGATTACCAACTTGGCGACCACATTAGGCTGAATCAAGCTAAGTTGAACCAGACGAATTTTCGAGCCGGGGATCCGTTGGTGCTTGTCTTGTATTGGGAATCGGATGGGCAGATCGAAAATGACTATACTGTGTTCGCCCATATCATCGCGGCTGATGGCACATTAGCTGCTCAGCAAGATAATATCCCCCTATTTGGCATACGGCCGACAACAACCTGGCGCGACCAAGAAGAGATGGAAGATCCGATCTTTCTACGAACCGATGAGGCATTGAAACCTGGTTCTTACCAATTGTCTGTTGGCATGTACAACGGGCAGACTCTGCAACGATTGCCAGTCTTCGATGGCCAGGGAAATCGTGTTAAGGAGGACCGGATTATTATAGGAGAGTTACAGATCGCGGGTGGAGACGAATGACTTTGCTTATGCTCATCTTATTGCCGATCCTCATTGCACCGAGCCCCAGCCAAGATATAATATAAGCGAACAAATGAATATGCCGATGCAGTGACATCGGTCACCTTCGGGGCAGGGTGTAATTCCCGACCGGCGGTAAGGCTGAGTGCAAGCCAAGCCCGCGACCCCAGCGTATTTGCGCCGGGTGGATCTGGTGAAATACCAGAGCCGACAGTGATAGTCTGGATGAAAGAAGGTAATAAAAGCGGCCGCGTTTGGTCCGGTATTGCCCCACCTTCATTGGTGGGTTTTTTATTTACCGGAAGCAAGCCAATACGTGGTCCGCTCTTCCGCTCTATCCCCGAAGATAATCACAGTTGAACATTCGATAGCTAAGATAAACTATGCGCTGGCTAAGATCCCAGCCTACCTGGCTGACCATCATCATCTCATTTGTACTATTGATAGCTGCTTGGCATCTATTAGCCAGTCTAGGTGGGTACGATCGCTTCATCTTGCCCGGTCCGGCCGATGTCTGGGAACAATTGAAGATCGTGATTGCCGACGGGCGATTGATCAGACATACGCTGGTAACCGCCAGCGAAGTGGTGCCTGGCTTGTTAATCGGTTGCTTGATCGCTATGCCTTTAGGATACGTTCTGGCTAAGTCCCGACTGGCGGAACGATTGCTCTCGCCTTATTTGATCGCCTCCCAGGCCATCCCGATCATCGCCATCGCCCCGCTGTTGACGATCTGGATCCGGTCGACTTATTGGAGCCGCGTTCTGGTTGCTGTGTTGGTCGTCTTTTTCCCCATAGCCATCAATACCATCGCCGGGATGCGCTCAGTGCCGGACGAATTTTATGATTTGATGGGTTCGTTAAAGGCCAGTCGCTGGCAGGTGATCCGCAAACTGGAATTTCCGGCCGCGTTACCTATTTTATTAGCCGGTTTGAAAGTTGGGGCGACTTTGGCCGTCATCGGAACTTTGGTAGGCGAGTTTGTGCAACCCAAGAGCCAGGGTTTGGGTTACTTATTGGTCACTGCCCGTTACCAATTCAAAACGGATCTGGTGTTTGTGGTGCTCCTGACATTAGCGGCTATGGCCTTGCTCATGTACGGAATGGTAGCCATGGTTGAAAAGCGAGTCTTGCGTTGGCAAAGCGCCAATGGTAAATGAGTCTGTATAACATAGGTTGGAGAATGATGAAGAGAATCGTGTTTTTTAGCTTAGTCTTAGGGACACTTCTCGTCGCTTGTGGCAATGAAGACACATCGATTGGCGATCCGGAGCCAGTTAATACGACTGTGCCGGCCGAGACGGTTGGCGAAGAGTTAACGGCCATACGCCTGCCCATGGGCTTCATAGCTGATCCCCAGTACGCGCCATTTTATGTAGCCAAGGAAATGGGTTACTACGCAGATGAAGGTATTGATGTCGCGTTCGATTACAGTCCCGAGACTGATGGGATGGCGCTGGTCGGCGCTGGTGAACTACCTTTCGCAATCGTCAGCGGCGAGCAAGTGATCCTGGCTCGGGCCCAGGAATTACCGGTCGTTTATGTCTTTGAATGGTTTCAGCGCTTTCCTATTGCCGTTATTAGCAAAGCAGCAACGGGCATCGAAAAGCCGGCCGACTTAGCCGGTCGGGAAGTGGGATTACCCGGCTTTTTCGGAGCCAGCTATGTCGGCTACGCTGGCTTGCTATCGGCCAATGGCTTGAGCCAGGATGATGTCATAACCAGCGACATTGGCTTTACCCAGGTCGAGGCATTGTTGTCCGACCAGACAGAAGCCGTGGTTGGTTACGCCAACAACGAACCACTGCAGCTAGCGAATCTGGGCGAGGAGGTCAACGTCATCTATGTGGCCGACTCGGTCGACATGGTAGCCAATGGCATCATCACCAACGAAGAGACAATCGCCCAGCAGCCAGAACTAGTCGAAGCCTTCATCTGGGCTACGCTGCGAGGATTGAGGGAAACGATTGACGACCCGTCCAAAGCATTCGAAATCAGTAAAAAGTATGTGGAAGGGCTGGAGGATAGTCGTTTGAACGTTTTGGAAGCCTCCGT
>JAHEJP010000339.1 GCA_024638855.1 Chloroflexota bacterium | reverse complement strand
AGTCAGATACCTGTAGTCTGTACTCCTCCCATTCGGCCGATTTAGCCCGGTAGAACACATCATAGACATGCTCACCCAAGGCGCTTAGTATGACTTCGTCGGCCGATAATATTTCCAGGGCTTCTCCAAGCGTGCCGGGTAGAGTATTAATGCCTTCCTCAACCAGTTTCTCTGGTGAATACTCATATACGTCGTCACTTACTGCTTCTGGCGGCTCTAACTCATTTCGAATGCCATCTAAACCAGCTTCGAGCATCGCGGCAAATGCCAAGTATGGGTTGCAACTTGGATCAGGACAGCGTAGCTCGACCCGAGTTGATTGTTCGCGCCCAGGCGAATACCTTGGAATTCGAATCAGTGCCGAGCGATTGACCTGGGCCCAGCAAATATAAACTGGCGCTTCATAGCCTGGTACCAGCCGCTTATAACTATTGATCGTTGGAGCAACGATAGCGGCTAAAGCAGGCGCGTGCTTTAGCTGGCCTGCTACGAAATGTCGCGCCACCTTAGAAAGACGGAACTGGCCATTAGGATCATAAAATACATTTTCTCCTCGCGGATCTTGAAGGCTCTGGTGAACGTGCATCCCCGAACCGTTAATGCCGAAAAGAGGTTTGGGCATAAAAGTTGCCAGCAAGTTGTGAATCTGAGCAATTGCTTTGACCGTGTACTTTACGGTTACAACATTATCGGCTGCGGTTACGCAGTCAGCATATTCAAAATCAATTTCATGTTGGGCTGCAGCTACTTCATGATGTGAAGCCTCAACATCCACACCCATCGAAAGCAAAGCTTTGACGATATCTGAACGGACAACCTGAGCCTGATCTCTGGGTGAAAAATCGAAATAACCGCCGACATCATGAGGTACAGGAGCCGTCGTTCCCTTACCGTTGTCAAATAAGAAGAACTCCACTTCTGGACCACAGTTATAGCGTAAGCCTAATTCTGTAGCTCCTGCCATCACACGCTTGAGGGCTGATCTTGGGTCGCCTTTGAAAGGATTGCCATCAGTGCTATATACATCACATATGATCCTCGCCCGCCGGCGATCCGGATCGCTCCATGGAAATACGCTATAGCTACCAGGATCAGGTTTCAGGAACATGTCAGCCTCGTATATCCGGGCGAAGCCTGCGATAGAGGAACCATCAAACCACACACCTCGGTTTAACGCTTCCTCTAACCTGTGAACCGGAATTGACACGCTTTTGACGGTGCCCATGATATCGGTGAACTGCAGGCTTATGAAACTCACGCTGTCTGCTTCGACTCGTTCTAACAGTTGTCTTTCATCCATCTTAATCTCCTTAGATCTAGGCTCAGGAAAACCGTGATGTCATCATGGTCCCAAGGAATATGAATCTTATTGGCTCAACAGGAGCCCTAGTTATCAAAAAATTTAGCAAACTCAACGTTGCCGCCACTTAAGAGAATGCCCACACGTTTCCTACGAGCATCCATTTGTCCTGAAAGAAGGGGCGCCAGGGCCACAGCTGCGCTTGGCTCGACAACAATCTTCATACGTTGCCAAATAAAAAGAAGAGATTCTATAATCGCTTCTTCGCTGACAGTAATCATATTGGAAACGTAGCGACGCATGATTTGTAGATTACGCTTGCCGATGAAGCGAGGTCGCAAACCATCGGCGACAGTATCCGGGACTCGGTCTAAAGATATAATCCGACCTTCTCGCCAGGAGCGATTGGCATCATCGGCTGCTTCTGGTTCTACTCCCGTAACCATACAATCAGGCGATAATGCAGCGGCCGCCAGAGCACAGCCGCTAATCAGGCCACCTCCGCCAACTGGGACCAACAGAATGTCCAATTCCCCAACCTCTGAAAACAATTCCAGAGCGGCCGTACCCTGCCCGGCGATGATCTGGTCGTTATCATATGGGTGGATCAACGTATATCCATAATCAGCAATGAATCGATCTGTGATTTTTTCCCTTTCAATTGCATCGCAGGGTACGATTTCAGCTCCATAACCTAGAGTTGCATCACGCTTGATAGCAGGTGCATCCTTGGGCATGACCACCGTAGCCTTCACACCCAGTAGGTTTGCCGCCAGGGCAACACCCTGGGCATGGTTGCCGCTGGAATGAGTGATCACGCCAGCCTTTTTCTGTTTCAAAGATAATTGGCTGATCGCGTTATACGCGCCGCGGAACTTGAATGCGCCAACCCTCTGAAAGTTTTCGCACTTAAAGTAAATCTCAGCTCCAAGTTGGTTATTTAGGGTTCGAGAGTTTAAGACAGGCGTCCGATTGGTAATACCACTCAAGCGCTTGGCGGCCGTCATAACATCGGCCGGTTGCAGATCAGACATGGGCTATTAGTCTAAATTAGAACTTCAAATTAGCAAGGAATTACTGAAAAGGGGGTAATGTGATTAGAAAAAGTATTGACGCCCGACTAGACGCAGAGGCCATTTTTCACCATTTCAATTCGACGAAAGACGTCGAAGTAACCCACGGTGCTAAAGCCTTCCCAAGTAGGATCGTTGGCCGGCAGGTTTTCCATAATAGCATCTTGATGCGGGAAGCGTTTGTGGAGCGCTTTTAATATACCGCCGGCCACTTCGGCCGGTTTGCCGGCAAGGATTTCGACCACGACGTGTTTGAGTTGTAGGTCTGATGCTTCAAAGACAACCCAACCCTGGCCGCCATTTTCACAATCAACGTATAGGGCCTGGAGATTCGTTAGCTTATCGAACGACTCGCATTCTACGAGCCAATTTGGCCGACTATTTCGGTTTTCCAGTAGACAAGTGGCGGCTGATCGACCTAATTCAGTCACATGACGGGCGTTCACGACCTTATGTTGCCCGTTGGGTGACTCTGTTGGCAATCGCGGTGGTCGACGAGCGACGATCAATTCACGAGTCTGTCGAAAGCCGCTGGTGAGAAATAGTTGTTCGGCCGGTGTATTGCTTTTAATAACCTCAAGCCAAATGGTATCCAGACCGCGTTCCGAAGCCGAATTAATCAGATTATCGATCAGCGCCCGGCCAGTTCCTTGCCTTCGTCCAATGGGCAATACACCAACCCTCGTTATCCAAGCGCGTTTGTTACGAATGCCTAGCATTCCCAGACCATAAATAGCTTTCTTTCGTAAAGCAACCCAGGAGGCTGATAAATCGACATCATAAAGATCGATGTATTGGAGCAACCGGGAAACATTCATGGGCATGGGTACTATATAATCCACCCGGGTCTGATTGTAGGCTTCGACCAACTGCGCAGGACTAAATTGATCGGCCGTCTTTAATTCTATCAGGCCGTTAGATCGCCAAAGAGGCGATTTAATATTCTGCCGTTGAACTCTAGCTGGTTGAGCCCAGGTATCCAGCGATCTGTCGTGGGAAATTTCTGACATCTATTGGTTTCAATATGCAGCCGCTTAGACTATAACGGTCCGCGGTTTCAAGGGCTTTTTCGGCAGGCCATGCTGTAATAGCAACCATGGGCACTGCACATAAGCCTGGCAACTGTTTCAAGTGAGTCACTACTGTTTGACCGTCAATATCAGGAAGACCCATATCGATTAAAATCAGATCAGGTGCTTGGGCTGTGGCTGCCCGAATGCCTGTTTCTCCATCAGGGGCATTGACAATATGGTAGCCCTCAGCTTCCAGAACTCTCTGGACAAGAATCTGATTGGCCTTAGTATCTTCGATGTGTAGGATAGTTGTCATGACGGCTTTAGTTGAATAGAGTGATTAGTCTTGCAGAACTTTCGAATTGGTATCCTAATTTATAGTCTGCCGGCACGAAGGCGATGCTGTGAATTCAAACAAAAGAATCCACGATACGGTTGATTTCATAAGTTGAAAGCACAATATCAAATCGCCTGTGCACTGGCAAGAAAAAAACACCCTATTTAGTACTGCCCGGTACAATTTACCTATATAAAAGACTGGACATGAGCGAGCAAATAGTAGAAGGGTCTAACTTATAATGAGGTTGTAGAGTTTAAAGTTTGCTGAAGAATCTAAAGAAGGTCTATTGTTAGGTGCAGGCGACGCAGTTACGATCTCTTTAGGCTAACGAAGCTTAAGCAGTTAAACGAATAGATTAATCAGTTTATGATTTGATTGGAAAATGATGGCCCCAGATCGAAAACTAAATTGAAAATTCAGGATATTAAATCAAACGGACAAGCACCTGTGTAGCAACTTTGTTTCCAATTATCTTGTTGACTCCCCCAATTTGTATCGTTATCGGTCCTTCAAAAGGAGCGACATCAACGACCTTGATTTTTTTACCTGGAATTAGTCCCAAAGACCCTAGATACCGTAGCAATTCGCCATCAGCATCATCTGGGATTCGGGAGACTATGGCCCGTGACCCTAGCGATAGCTCGGATAAGCGATAGGCCTTAACCTGAGTCACCTGGCCTTCTTTTGAAGGGATTGGATCGCCATGAGGATCGAATTCGGGATGGTTAAGCGCGGCCGCGATTTTTTCCTCCAATTTTTCGCTTATTACATGTTCGAGAATGTCGGCCTGCTCGTGGACTTCGTCCCAACCAAAGTCTAGGGCTTCTATCAAATAAAGTTCAACTAGTCGGTGGTGGCGAATAACTTCGAGAGCAATTTCCCGACCTGAATCGGTCAAAGTCACACCATAATGTTTCTCATAATTTACAAGATTCAGCTTGTTTAGACGTTGGATCATGCTAGTAGCCGAGCCTGGTTTTACCTGGCGTTCAGCTGCTATCCTGGATGTACTAACCGGGCTTTTCACTTGTTCTAGCTTGTAAATGGTTTTCAAATAGTCTTCAATGGCCTGATGGTTTAATCCATCTCGCTGCAGAGAAGATCCAGGGGAGAGGGTGTCGATATCCGGTGTCATAGATTCACCTTGCTACCTTGGAAAAATCAATTTTAGGTGCGTCTAAAATCTAACATGTCAATATCGAGGTGTCAAACTAGTTGGCCAATCCTTTACATTCGTTAATAAAGGAATAGACGGGCAGGCAAGACATTACGTAAAATAAATCCCTATCCGTCTCTCGTAGTGGCCGATGCCTAATCGTTTGTCAGTCCCTCGGGAAAGATTCTACTTGCAGCCGGCCGATAAGAGCCGATAAATGGCGTTCACTTGAATCCCTTTGGTGGTTACAATAAGGAATGCCAGGTGAACTCTGGTTCCTGTTAAAATGCCTGTTCTAGTTGGTCCGGCGACGGCGAATTTCTAAACCGACTCCCACAGCGAAAAGGCTACTACCAGCAGCCAAGGCTGCCAATAAGCCAGGTGCTACCGTTGCGCCAGATTCCGGCAAAACAGCGGCCGGTGGCGTTGTGCCAGATCCGGCGATGCAATAGTCCACATTCAATACCAGGCGTTGTTCCGCGCTGAGAAAAACGGATATTGGATTTTGGGAGGTAACGACTCGTCCGGAAGAGGGTTCGGCAGTTACGGTCCAAGTGCCTAGACCGGCAGCTACCAAACCAAAAGTACCGTCGTCGCCTGATTCTAAATAGATGATATTCTTGGCATCAGCGGTAACGAATTTTATTGATACTCCCGTCAAAGTCGGTTCCCCTGTGCCGACGCATTTACCATCAGCATTTTGATCATCATAGATTGTTCCTCGGATAGAACCTCCCGGATCACTTTGGGCATAGACAGCACCTGTCATGAGCAATAAGATCAGAGCGAATA
>JAHEJP010000338.1 GCA_024638855.1 Chloroflexota bacterium | reverse complement strand
GTCATCATCCGTTTCGGCCCAAACTGATGTGTCGCCGAAACGCGCGCCCTGGTCGTCGTAATTGGTGTAAATCTTGAAGGCGTAAAAGCCGGGACTATCGACAGGAGGCTTACGCCAGTAGGCGGCGAAGTAAAGATCCTCCCGGCCGAAGATCCCCGGCTTCATGGTTATTCTTCATTGGCCATCAACATGAGTTCAAGCTGATCTATGAACATGGTCTTATTGAAGTCGGCGTTGTTCCTTAGATGGATGCCGGTGATGTATTGGTAATTGGTATCATAGTCCACATCATCCAAGAGTATCTCTACCCGGGTCCATGTCTCAGGCTCGACCGCCCGGTTGAGCTTCAAGAAGTAAATCTCATCGTCGTCAAATATGGGATCGTACTCAGTCAAATCAACCGAGCCGTCATTAGCCACCCAATAAGGGAAATCATCGCTACCCGATATGGCGATTCCCAGGTCATTGGTGGCTATTGGCTCCTCGCTGTAGAGCCAAAAACTCACGCCGACGACCTGGTTACGTAGATATTGCTGAATTGTATCCGGCCGAACCTGGAAGTATAAGCTACTGAAATCTTCCTGGGGTATTATTGAAAGGGCGAAATTGCCATCAATTGCTATCGTTCGATCCTGGAGGCGGTAGCGCATGCCCGGGCTGGTTTTGATGCCCCAATTGGGATCCAGGTGGTCGTTGTAAAGGGTGACCGAGTAGGTGCCGGTGTAAGGAGGTAATGCGGGTGGCGCGCTTTCCGGATCTAATTCTCTTTGAAGGTCGACGGGGGTGCCTTCGTTCACCAATTTGATGAATTCCAATATCGTAATATCGCCGGGCACGAAGAGGCGCGGCCATTCATAGCGCCTGTCGTAGTCAACTTCGGTGCCCTCGGTCATCTTGACAGCGCCCCAGAAGCCTAACTCTTCCAAGATTTCGATGGTAGCATCGTCATAATAGCCATTGGGATAGGCGAAGTAGCGAGGCGTATAGCCGATTTGTTCAGCTATGGCGTCTTGAGAGCCCAGGATCTGCGAGATGAGAAAATCACGATCCTGTCCTTGTAATTTGGCGAAAGTTCTTGAGTGTGGCTCGACGCGATGGCCGGCGGTGGTCAATTGCCGGACCATATCCCAGTTCATGAAACCATCGCGGCCGGCATCGACGTAGTCGGTGGCGATGAAAAAAGTCCCCGTGTATTGAAATTGGTTCAAGATAGGTAGAGCATTCTCGAGAGTATCCCGGTAACCGTCGTCAAAGGTCAAGATGATGGGGTTTTCGGGCAGTTCGGCTTCTCCCTTAACAACCTTGTTAAGATCGTAAAAATCGATGGTGTTGAAGCGGTTGTTGGCCAGATAGCCGATTTGCTCGAGAAACATCTCCGCATCGAGAGCGAATTCAGAGGAAGGGCCGTCCTCATCCACGCCCGGTGGGTTGATGTGATGGTACATCAGAATGGGTATATCGAAAGTCTGGGTGTAAACCCCTTCTCTGCTGATAGTTGACCTTGATCCGGCCGTGGCATCAGGGTCGAACTCAGGCGTCGACGGGTCCGGCGTTGTGCTTTCAACCGATCCGCCAGGCTCATCAGCGGTGGCTTCTGGTGTGGCGATTGGCTCTTCAGTTGTGGCCGTTCCGGTGATAGGTTCAGATGAAAACATATCCGATTCGGTTATTGTTTCGCTTCCACCGGGGACAAAAATCGGGTGCAAGGTAGCCGTTGGCCCAGGTTTAATGGTTGAATTTCCTTCAATCACTGTCCCGGCGCATCCGGCTATGAGGAAAATGATGAGTAAGCCACAGGCGATATCATATCGACGCATATGTCACTTTTTTGTTTTGCAATGAGTTCCTAAACCCGTTTGAGCTGTCAGCTACCGTTCAAGTCTCGATAATAGGCAACGGTTTGTTCTAGTCCGGCCTCAAGGCCGGTCTCAGGGCTCCAGCCCAAATCTTGGCTAGCTCTTACCGCGCTGAGGTAAATTCGCCTCGTCTCGCCCAACTTGACCGGACCGTGAACTGGCTCCCGCTCATATTCGGTCAGTTGCTTTAAGGTTTGGAATAATTCGTTGACCGATGTGCCTATCGAATTACCCAAGTTGTAGACACCATGAGATACAGTGGATGTCGTCGCCAGCAAGTTCGCTGCAGCGCAATCTTTAACGTATACAAAATCCCGTTCTTGTTCGCCGTCGCCATTGATGATGGCATTCTTGTTGCGCAGCATTTGACCGATGAAAATAGCCACAACGCCCGCTTCCCCATGAGGATTCTGTCGCGGGCCGTAGATATTGGCATAGCGCAGGACGGCATATTCTAAGCCGTAGTTGAAATGATACATGTGCAGGTATTGCTCGAACATGTATTTGCTGGCGCCGTAAGGGCAAATGGGAATGACAGGATGTTTTTCATCACAGGGCAAGTAAACGGGCTCACCATAGACGGCCCCACCGCTGGAAATATACACAATGCGTTTGACGCCATGATGCCGAGCATTTTCCAGTAGATTGAGCGAACCAAGGATATTGATATCGGCGTCGGCTAGTGGATTCTCCATGGAAAAGCGTACTTCAGCTTGGGCAGCATGGTGGTTGATGTAATCAGGTCGCTCTCGTTCGAATATCTGGACTAATTCCGGGCTGCGAATGTCCAATTTATAAAAGGTAGCGTCCGGATTCAGATTACTTTCCTTCCCTGAAGAGAGATCGTCGACCACGACAACCTCGAAGCCGCGTTCCAGATAAAGATCTACGACGTGAGAGCCAATAAAACCAGCCCCCCCGGTAACAAGCACTTTCATATATGTCTCCAGAAAATAAGTCTTTGGCCTACGATTCGCCCGAATGGCGGCACCATTCTAGATAGGGTAACGAAAATTGTGAGCCGGGCAAGGATGGTGTCAGGCTAGGAAATGATCCAAGCTGGTCACTCCACAGGATCTAAAAGGGGCTCCTCAGGGATATTTTCGACCTCAGGAGCGGTTTGCCGTTCTTCAACAGCGATGATCTTCGCCGGCACGCCGACGACCGTTGCTCCGGACGGAACGTCACGAATGACAACGGCGTTAGCTCCGATCTTTGCGCCATCACCTACACAAATATCTCCCAGGATGCGAGCGCCAGCGCCGATGAAGACGTCGTCGCCGATATCGGGAAATGCATGTTCATTACGCATGCCGATGGTCACGGCATGGATGATGGTGCAGTTGCGACCAATTCGTTTTGCCTGAATGGTAGTACCCTTGGGGTGGGCTATATAAAGCCCTCCGCCAACATCTGCCGCCGGCGAAATTTCCAGCCCATGAAGATAATAGAGCAGCCACAAAGTGATGGACTTGGACAAGGGGAAACCTTCATGGAAGAACCAGGACCCTAGCCGTAGCCAAAACATGGCCCGCAGCGGCGCGTGGCGCCACAATAATTTCAGGGTGAGACCAAAGGTCACTTGTTCTGGAGCGGCTACCTGCTGGGGCACGACCCAGCGCTGAGCGTCTTGTTTAAATAGCTTTAGCATTGCTATCGATTAGGAAGTTGGATTGAAATTCGACGCGGCCGATGGCGGTTGGTACGTATTTACAGTCAAGCGGTCCCAATGGAAGCGAAGGGCCTCGGCCGGGTGACGGACATGGGTGCCAGCATAGTAGACGTAGATATTGCCATTAACCATAGCATTGGGCAACGGCGGAATCCCCGTTTGTTGGAAGTATTTGATGCCATTGACGTACAAGGTCACGCTGGTCCGGGTTAACTCCAGGCGGAAGCGGTCACGGCATAGTCTATCAGGATCACTCTTTTTACATACGCGCCAATAATCGCCGCGGCCGTCATGTTCATTGCCACCGAAGACATAGGATCCCACCTTTTGGAAATAGGACATTTCCCAGACCCGGGTGCTGGCCTCGTTATTGGTGCCGTTGTTTTTCTTCAACGCGCACACCGGGTGACGACTAGAGTCTAAACGACAGCCCAAAGTCCAATCTTGCGGGAACATGTCATAACCATACGTACCGTTACGAACCCGACCGATTGGCGCCAAGCCTGTGCTGACGATGATTTCGGGCCAGGCCAACACACCATAAGCCTCCATGCCTGCAGCCACATCGGCCTCGACGATCAGCTTACCGTTTTCGAAGGTAAAGCTGCGGTCCGGCCGCATCATGACCGCGCCTTTATCCCAACCATAATCATCTTGCTGGGGGTGAGGGGCGAGATCGACCATCCAGTGATTGGCATGGCGCCAATGAGAGGACTTATAGGCAGCCAACGCATCAAAGATCTTGTAGTCAGTGCCTTGAAAGCCGCCAAAAGCCAGCCCATGATCAAAATCATCATGCCAACCGTTGGCGCTCTGGGTCGAAGTATCTGGACCATCGGCCAACTGCATGCACAACACGGGAGCGGGCTGTTGTGGCAAAGCGCCAGCAGCGATCTCATCGGGCCAACAATATTTGGACATAAGGGGAAGATGGATGGCGTCCGGTCCTTCTATTTCTTCAGCGGATAACGTACGTTCGGCATCTAGCCTGAAGTATAAGCCGATGCCTGCCAAGGTTATAACAAGAATAATAACAAGCAGAACACGTTTAATGGGTCCGCCTCCTCTTTCAGAATCAATTCACCTCAAAGGCCTGAGCCTTTCGTTAACCGCCAACACCGTTTGGGCGATTGGAATGGTAGTTAAATTTTTGAATCTAACCACAACGAAAGCATCTCCTTCCCAAGGGGATGATAGCCAGCTATCAGCCAGCAAAGTGAGGCGCGAATGGGATTATTTTAAGGGGTAAAAACAGCTTCGCTCAAAGTTTCGATAAACAAGAGAAGGCGGCGAGACTAACCTCGATTTGCCAGCGATGCTCTAACGATTTACTAATCCCCAGGTTTCTTCCAAGCCTCGATCAGATCGACCGTATAAAGCTCCTCATCGGTGTAATCATTCAATTCCTGGCGAACGTCAGCCGACATTTTGGGACCGAAGACTTCCCGGCAATGACCGGGATTGAGGTATTCTGTCGAACCAGGGGTCATCTGCAAAAATAGTTGGCGCCAACGGTCGAGTCGCCATTCATTTAGATAAGAGCTGGGATTTACCAGGTCTCGTGTCGAGGCCCGCAAATGGGGCCAGGGAGGTAACGAATCCTCGTGACCGGTGAAGGCTCGAATATCATGGTGCCCGTTACACGAGGTGTAAAGGTGTAGACTAATGTAAAAAATACCGCCAGGATTTAGTAACTCGATGACATTGGCCAGCGCCTGGCGGGGTTCGGGCAGGTGTTCGAACACGGACCAGCTCATGACAACATCGAAACGGCCCAAATCTGGTATGGATTGGCCGATATCGCCATAGACTAATGTTGGGTCGGGCATATCCTCGCTGCCGACAGCCCTGGACCAGGCTTTGGCGTTGACCCCACCGATCAGGACCTTCCGGCCGACGGTCTTCGCGAAGCGTCCTAGGCCATTTTGCCTGATCATGCGCAGGTAGCCGCCGGCGTCGAAACCTTGAGGGATAATGTCCAGATCTAGGCCAATAACCTCATTCTTTAGACCAAAATAGCGAGCGCGCTCCATCCCCTGGCCTGGCCCGATTTCCAAGATCCTTAGATTCTCGATAGGCTTGCCCAAAGCCATTTCCATTCGCTGCTCGTGTTCGTAGAGCATTTCAAACAGGATGGACATGCTCTCCTCGGCGTACTTTCGGCTA
>JAHEJP010000337.1 GCA_024638855.1 Chloroflexota bacterium | reverse complement strand
CAATTCGTTTGGCTCAACCATTCTGCCCCTACCCAATAAACCCGAGGCCATTCGTCCAGATGCCGGCCCTAAAACCTGAACCCCCCTGTCTAGTAAAGTGTCCAGATTAGATTGCGTGGCGGCTGTTTCAAACATCGCACCGTCCATGGCGGGTGCGATTGCTACAGGGCTTCGGGCTGCCAGAGCAGTAACCAACAAAAGGTTATCAGCAAGGCCATGAGCCAATTTAGCCATGGTATTTGCTGTTGCCGGCGCAATCAATAACAAATCGGCAGCCTCACCAAGTTGAATATGCTGTATGTGGTCGTCCATATCCCACAGATCCCAATAGACCTTGCGTCCGGTGACGGACTGGAAGCTAAGTGGGCTGACGAACTTCTTTGCGGAACCAGTGAGTATGGTATCGACTAGACAACCAGCTTGGGTAAGTTTGGACGCCAGATCGACCGCTTTATAACAGGCGATGGAACCGGTGACGCCCAGGATAATTCGCTTGCCTGATAGTATCGTGATAGCCATACATATTAGTTTATGCCATACAGCCGCAGTTAGGCAATCATGAGTTGATATTATCTACGCTATGAATCGTTGAGAACCCTGATTTTTCGCACAATAGCGGAGCTACGATAACTTAGACCTCTGATCACCATGGGCTATAATCTTTCGGGAAATTTGATGCGGTGAAGATAAAATTGGATATTATTGTCACCGTATTGCTTTTTAGCCTAGGCATCAATGTAGCCAGCGTAAGATTGCGACTGCGGACTAACTAAAGCCAATGTCGACAATAAATACTCCCAATGAACCAAAGCCCGGTCGTCTTAAAGGCAATGTCCTACCTCCGTAGCAAACGACTTTTTATACTCTTCTTGCTCTCCCTCTTATTTGGGATATTTCTGCTGCAGCAACCTGAGCGCTCGGTAAAAGTTGCGGTATCAAAAGGCGGCCGTTTATTTGATGTTCGCGACACTCTGGAAACAGTTGCCAATCAATCAGCAGCAAGAAATCTAACTGTTAATCATCCTGTTGTTGCTGGGATGCTAGCTGGTCGGGATTACGGATTCTTATACGCCGTCCCACTAACTGAAATGCAAAATCGTATTTGGAGCAGATACGGATGCATTGAAGCTGAATGCACCCATGTTACGCTGTATGACTATGATCGTGGCGGCACCATCGAAGCTATGTTAAACCAATCAACAGGTGATGTCTTTAACATTTTAGAGAACCGCTTTGCCAGGCCTGGTCCAAGCCCATACATTTTGCCCAGAGCCTTGTCGATTACCAAAGAAGACCCAAGGGTGGGCGAATTACTCGGCGACATTAGAGACCTTGAACCGTTAATGGTTCCGATGTCAGCCTGGCTTGCAGATGATTCTTGTAATGAGGATTGGTGCGTTGACCTAACATTTATGGCTCCCGACAACAGTGGTCGCATACTGCATGTCATGGTCAATATGCATAGTGAGCAAGTCGGCCGCATATTTTATACTCGCGGTCGAGATGACAGAGCCTTTAAGCAACCTGCTGCCCAGGGTAGTCGTTACAATGACGACTGTCATGAGAAGTACGGCTGGGTAGTTTGCTGGCAAATGACTGCTAATGACGGCGTTGAATTCTATGATGCTTCATTCAGAGATAACCTTATCTTTTCCAGCGCAAAGATCGGACAAGTCGAAGTGTACTATCCTAGTTGGCCCGGCGGTTATCGCGACGAAATCGGTTATTCGGCATCAGTCCACCCTTACTACGGTACGAACCTAACTGATTTTGGGAACGGATTTCAAGTTAGCCAAATATTTACAGAGTTTCTCCGTTGGCCTAACTGTATTTGCTGCTATCGCTATGAACAGATCATGCGATTTTACGCTCATGGTACTTTTGAATTGGACTTCATATCGCACGGTCCGGGCTGCGATGACCTGTCCAATTACCGGCCTTTTTGGCGAATCGATCTTGATATCGGCCAAACAGTAAATGATGAAACCTGGTACTGGTCTGACTCAGAGTGGCTAGAAGCGGAATCAGAAGTGGTATTGCCCCTATTTGAAGATCTTTCTCCAGGCGGAAATTTGCTCTTCACAAGAGCTTCGGATAAAGGCTATCTTTGGTCACCCCAGAGAACTGATCCCTTGGACCAGGATGACGGTAGACTTTATGTGTTGCACTACAAAGAAGGAGAAGGAGATGGACCCATCGCGACCGGCCCAGGTAATACCTTTTGGCCTCCTGGAAAGTGGCTCGATGATGATTCTCTAGAGCGAGAGAATATCGTTCTCTGGTACATCCCGTTCCTTGATACTAAAAAGGGAGACCCTTGGTGGTGTATGCCCGATCCGGAACCTGATTTTTCACCGTGCAACGCCCTTCTAAGAGTTGAACCAGCCGATGAACTTCCGGAACTGCCGCCTCCTCAGATGGCACCGACCGGCGAAGCAAGCGTTCCATTGCCCTCTACAACCACCCCGACTCCTTTTAAGACGCCAACCCCCAGACCCATCGCCGGTGAAGATGCTGAGGAAATAATGTTGAATAGTGGTTGTGGCTCCTGTCATCGCATCGGTGACTTTGGCGAAGCCGGAAAAGTCGGTCCTGACCTTTCCGATATAGGCACAGTTGCAGCCAATCGCGATCCTGATTTGACGGCGGCCGAATATATCAGGCAGTCAATTTTGGATCCGAAAGCCTTCGTCGCCACAACATGCCCAAATGGTCCTTGTCCAGGCAACGTTATGCCCGATGACTATGCGCAGCGACTTTCGAGTGAACAGCTTGAGATCTTGGTAGGATACCTGGTGAATCAGGTCAATATCCCCAAATTAACAGGGACCACCGAGCCTTCACCCGTAGCAACTGCGACCGCCGCAGCGACAACGAGTGATGAAGTGATCGATGGTGAACAAGAGCCAATAAGCCCAGCTTCTACTGAAAGGTCGACTTCAGTCGTGTTTGTATTGTTTCTAACAGCGACTATTATTGTCCTATTGCTCCTGCTTGCTGGAAAAGAGGAAGGAAAAAGCTAACTACGGCGGCCCCAAGTTATCTAACGGTATTTTTCTCTGAGGGCACGTTCCACTTGTCGTTTAGCGTCACGTTTGGCCAGCTCTGATCGCTTATCAAATTTTCTTTTGCCCCTAGCCAAGGCAATTTCCAGCTTGGCCCAACCATCCTTTAGATACATTTTGGTTGGTATCATCGTCAGTCCTTTTGTACTGATTGCCTCTTGAATCTTATTGATCTCCCGCCGATGTAGCAGTAGTTTCCGCGGGCGATCCGGATCATGCTTTTTATAGCCGGCGAATTCGTAGGGAGCAATGTGTACATCGATCAACCACAGCTCGCCACTTCGAACCTGAACAAAACCTCGTTGCAGGTTGACACGATTCCCTCTGACTGATTTTATCTCACTCCCGGTCAGAATTACTCCAGCCTCGAACCTTTCCAACAACTCATAGTCATGTCCAGCTCGTCGATTCTTGGCGATGATCTTGATTCCACGTTGGCGCATCTAATTTCACTATGATCCAATCGATCATTCTACTCATTACTCAGAATATACTTGATCGCTTCCTGCAATTGTGTATCTGCTTCGCCACCAAACTCTTCTGGCGTCGCGACGGCGATATCAGGAGAAACACCTTCTGTATCGATCGACGCTTGATTAGGAGTATACCAGCGGGCTATAGTAACCCTCAATTCTGAACCATCAGACAATGTATGGGACTGCTGAACCGATCCTTTGCCAAATGTCGTTTCCCCAATTATGGTGCCGCGATTACGATCCTTGACGGCACCGGCAACGATTTCCGAGGCGCTGGCACTGCCGGCATTCACCAGCACCACTAGGGCCACATCTTCTGCCAAATCGCCATCGCTAGTAGTGAATACTTCTTCCTCGCCCAGACTATCCCGTTGGTACAATGCGACACCATCTGCGAGAAATAGATCCGTAACCTCAACCGACTGGGATAAAAACCCACCTGGATTGTCGCGGAGATCCAGAATGAGTGCCCTGGGCTGCTCCCGCAAAATGTTCTCTAGCTCACTCTCAAGCTGATCAGCTGAATTCCCACTAAAACTCGATAAACGAACGTAAGCGATATTATCGGTTAGGATTTCCGATTCAACTATTGGTATCTCTACAAGATCGCGTGCGATCGTCACATCAAAGGGTTCGGTTTCCGATTCCCGAATAATGGTCAGGACAACGGTTGTTCCTTTTGGTCCTTTAATATCGGCAATGATCGCGTCAATAGATTTTCCCCTCACTGGTTCGCCATTAACATGTGAAACTAAGTCGCCACCCAGAAGGCCTGCCAGATCAGCGGGCTGGTCTTTAATCGGCCGTACAATAAGCAAATAACCATCTTCGCTCAAATCGACAAATGCCCCAATTCCCTCAAAACTGCCTTCTAATTGCTCCCGGACACGCTCGGCGATCTCAGGCGATACAAATCGTGTAAACTGATCATCCAAGAGTTGCAGCGTGCCATTGATAGCTCCGTAAGTCACTTCCGCATCACTTGGTAATTCGCCGTCGAATTCCCGGCCGACGATTTCCCAAACTTCAAATAACAAATCGAGATCCTCTTGGTTAAGCTCAAGCGGGGCAGTCTCGGCCGGCTGCAAAGTCACTTCTGGGGTCTGTGCCGGCTGAGCCGCCTGCACTTCAGTTTCAGTCCTTCGGATTTCAGAAGTCGCTTCAATGGTGTCGGCAGCAGCTGGCTCTGACTTAGTCTCCGCTTCAGCCTTTCCATTGGATGATTGAAGCTCAGCCACCTCTAGAACTTCTGTAGGACCCTGCTCATTTACTACCGAGTTTTGACCCAAACGATAGACACCAGCAAAGGCGAGCGCCAATAACAAAGTCATGGCAATTGCTATTAACATCCCCACGAAGTACATTCGCGATTTTTTAGTCATACTGTCACTCAATTATTCGCCAAATTTGTCAGAAAAGCGATCCCTTCTTCTAACGTTAAATCCTGGCCATTTGTTATGGATTCTTCGGTAACTTCGACGATGATATCCGGAGTTAAGCCCTGTTGATCAATCTGATTTCGATCCGGTGTCAACCAGCGGGCGGAAGTCACGTGCACAGAAGATCCATCACTTAAATCATAAACAACCTGAACCGAACCTTTTCCAAATGTAGTCGAGCCAATGAGTTTAGCACGATCCCGGTCTTGCAATGCGCCTGCCAAGATTTCGGCCGCGCTGGCCGTACCACCATCAACAAGCACGACCATGGGTATATCTCCTGCGATGCTAGTACCCGAACTGTCAAATACCTTTTCTTCCTGATCCTTGCCAACCTGATAGGCAACAGGTCCACGATCAAGGAAGTGATCACTTACATCTATGGCTGCATCTAGCAATCCACCACCGTTTTGCCGTACATCAAGGATTAGGGATTGGGCACCTTGATCTAGTAAAAATGTTAGCGCTTCTTCAACCTCCCCGCTGCTTTCACCACTGAACCGGTTTAAACGAATATAACCGACAGAAGGTTGTTGCTCCAAGACTTCATAACTTACCGAAGGCAGTAAGATGATATCCCGGACGATCGCGACTTCAACCGGTTGTGTCAACTCGGGGTGTAAAACAGTCAAAACAACTTTTGAACCCTCCTCACCACGAATTAGCTCGGCAACTTCTTCGATTGTCATTTCACTCGATATTTTTTGACCATCAATGGCGAGCAAGATATCCC
>JAHEJP010000336.1 GCA_024638855.1 Chloroflexota bacterium | reverse complement strand
GAAAGTACAGCTTCCGCCGCCAGCCAAAACAGCTTTTCCCGAATGTCGGATCGATCCTGCCAGCCACGTCTATCCCATTCTGTTCCGCTCAAATCATCTCCCGCATATAGAAGTTGCCCAAAGGCCACATCTCTGTACTGAGCCACAGCCATCAAACCGGCCGCTTCCATTTCCACGGCTACACAGCCCTCTTTTTTTCGTCTTTGGATCTTGGCCAGCGTTTCCCGGTAGGGCGCAGCCGTGGTCCAGGTCTTGCCCACTAGGTGCGGAATGCCACGCTCGGTCAATAAGTCGACCAGAACCTTCACGCCTTGGGGGTTAGCCTGAACCTCTCGCGCCGGTGGAAGATAATGATATGAGGCCCCCTCGTCCCGGACCGCGGCCGAGACCACTATCAAATGTCCCGCAACGATCTCTTTTTGCAATACACCGCAGCCGCCACAGGCGATGAACTTTCGGCAACCAAAGGCGATGACTTCTTCCAAGAGTGCGGCTGATAGCGCTGATCCGATGCCCGGATGAAAAATTGCAAGTCGCTGCTCCAGATAGTTGATTTCATAGACTGGATGTGGGCCATCCTCCCATTGGTTCTCGACCAATACCCGCCCGTCATGCTCGGCGACGATCTTATCGATGATATCCATGAAGAAGCAGATGACGCAATGAGGTGGTACATCCCGTTTCCTAATGACATTGGCTGGTTCGATGAATGCTTCTCGGGTTTCATCGTATTCAAGAATTGGAGAATTCATGAGCTCATCTTTCCGACAGAACTTCTGGTGTTATTTACCTTCCTGTTCAAGAGTAAAACTAAAGAAGAGCGACTATTGGCGCCATTGATTAGCCCGAATGTTATCTTGTGCTAATCGGGCCGTTTCCTCGACCGATTAGCTCGCGTCTCGGCTTTCTTGGCGTTGTTAATCCACTCCAAAATACCCCGCCTCACAGAAGGTGGAAAAGCCTCAAAGTGCCGTCCGGCCGAATCGTAGGAAGCCAAAGCCGTATCCAGATCTGGGGGGATTTCCAGCGCCTCAACAGCATCAGGCGCGTTCCAAGATCCATCCTCCCTAGCATTTGTGATTTTTTCTAAGCCGGTTGTGGTCATTAGCCCTGCCGCTATCATCCTTTCGACACGTGCTTTGTTAAGTTTCGACCAATTACTACCCGTTTTTCATGGAGCCAACCAGAGCATTGTCCGGTCTTCATCGAGCTTTCGAGGTAGGCTGTCAATCCAACCGAAACACAACGCCTCCTCTACAATATCGTTATAGGCGACATACTTCTCGCCGCAATGCTTCTTGAACTGACTAACCAAATGCCCTCATTGCGGTCGTGGTTCTCCGCTAGCCATGACCGCCATGCACTTCTGCTTTCGATCTGTACCCTTTCATCTTGCTCCCCATTTATGGTTTCTGCCATGGTTCTCTCCTGAAAATGGCGGAATCTTCATGCCTATTGGTGTGCGTTAGCTCGTGAAAACTCCTTCAATTTGAATCCCCAAAATAACTCAAGTTAAGTAGCCTAACCAAAAGGAGCTGATAGGCTACCAAATATTGAGAATGGGCTGGAATAGAAGTGAAGTATTCGTAGATCATTAACGAGCAAGACAGCCGGTTAAACCTTAACGCTGCTAATATCCTCCACCGGCAGCCAATCGTCCATATTACCATAGTCGCTTTTGTCTATCGGAAACGGTTCCAGTTCTTCTAGCTCCGATACTTCGATGAGTACGATGTATCTTTTACCGGCCCATCGTTTGAATTGCCCTGTCGTCAACTTCAGTTTGTCTTGGTTTGCTTCAACCAAGGCCACTGATTCTTCCTTCGACAGCTTATCCGAGTTGACAACCAACTGGACCTTGGCCCTTGCTTTGACGACGCCCTCGGCGTTATTGTTGATAAAGTACAATTCGTTGCCAGGATTGACTCTACCATATGGCATTTTTCTTCCCGCAGCGCCTCGAATGATCATGGATTTCTTGCCTTCAAGCAAGCTGTCCAGTTCCTTCGCTTTCGCATCTAGATAGACGATGTGATCCATAAAAAAAAACCTCCTCAGCGAAGAATGCTCGCTGCCCCAGGTTTACTGCTCCATATGTTTAGGTTCCATTGTATCGTTCCAGGCGCCAATAACTAGACTCGGCGTTTCCATATGAGACTCTACCATTCATAATAATAAACCTCAAATAGATGTGTTGGTTGCGCTCTCTCGTATTCTGCTGTCTCCAACGTAACACCAATTTAATATTCCAGGGGTTGCAAAAGTCAAGTTCGTTCATTTATGCATAATGGAAAATCGACGCTGGCTGATTTCCCAGGCGATTATCAAGAAGCCAACAAGGCAGAAACAGAGAGAATCCTTCACTTTGTCATTTACGGTTAAGATTGAAAACGAATGATATTCACGTAAACCTTCGATCAGCCTTCTACTCCTCGTTTAAGCTTTCAGCTACAATGAATCGCCACAGCCGTTTGGATCGAAATACTCGGGAGATACTTTAAAACCATTATGACATTTCAAGAACATACGCCCACGATTCAGCTAGGACAAGACGGCCCTGAAATACAACCCCTTGGTATCGGCACCAGAACATGGGGTTATGGTGAAGATGCGGCCGATTCCAACCGGCGAGACGCCTTCACAGCGTCATTGAATGCTGGCGTCACGCTGTTTGATACCGCCGAAATCTACGCTATGGGCAAATCGGAAAAACTCCTGGGCAGCTTCATGAACGGAAAAGAGAACGAAGTTTTTGTCATGACCAAGTATGCACCTTTCCCCTGGCGCTTCGGCCGGCAGAATCTGATCAAGGCGCTGCGTCGCAGCCTTCAGCGCCTCAGCATAGATCAAGTGGATCTCTACATGATTCATTGGCCATATACTTTGACATCCATTGAGACCTTGATGGCTGGGTTGGCCGATGCCGTGGAGGCGGGGTTGACTAAGACCGTCGGTGTATCCAACTTCAGCCCAGCGCAGATGCAACGAGCTTATGATTATTTGGCCAAACGCGATATCCCACTTGCCTCCAACCAGGTAGCCTTTAGCCTCCTAAAACGTGATTCAGAAACGAATGGTTTGCTCGATTTATGCCATCAAATGGACGTAAAGCTAGTTGCTTATGCCCCACTTGCCAGTGGCTTGCTAACCGGCAAGTTTACTATTGACCAGCCGCCCAGAGGTATTCTTGGCCTCCGGAGGGGTAAACGCTCAATCGCCAGAATGCAACCTCTACTCATTCAATTGCGGGAGATTGGGGAAGCACATGAGGGTAAGACACCGGGACAAGTTGCCTTAAATTGGGTGATAGCCAAGGGAGCGATCCCCATACCGGGTGCCAAGGATGCTAAACAGGCTGAAGAAAATGTTGGCGCCTTAGGTTGGTCACTGACTGAGGTGGAAGTAAGCAGCCTGGATGCCACTGCTCAAACTGAATAATCAAACACCACACCGGCCCCGCTCATTATGTTTCTAAACCACGTCTGGTAGAGCTTTGCGGGAGTCCAAGTTGGTTTGATGAAACATAGTTATTGACATAATCCTCTATTTGGCTTCGCTAATCTCGAGCAGATGGCCGTCGGGATCTCTAAAAAAGCAACGCACTTCCCCGCCCCAATCTGTCGGAGGTGTCAGAAACACGGCTCCTCGCGATTTCAGTTCGTTATATGCAGCTTGGCAATCTGGTACACGTATGGTCATTGCGTGGCTAACTTCCTTTGTATCCTGCGGAGAAATAAATGTTACATCGGGCTTATCTTTCGTTGGCCCGCCACCTGTCACCAACAGCAACCAACTTCCCAGGAACGACAAGACACACGATGTCCCCCCGTAATCTCGGTAGACCTCCGCGCCCAGAATACCAGAATAAAATTCCTTCGATCGTTCTATTTCGCTGACCACCAGGATATGGGTTAATGCCATGCTTTTACTTGGGAATTCCATTTTCGATTGTCCGTATGATTATCTGCCTAACGGTATTGAGCCGAACAACTATGATCGGAGCGTTGGAAGTTTATTTGAGATTTGGAGTAGCAACCGGAAACTGTTAACCGAAAATTAATCAATCAACATGCTGCAAATCGAGACTAGCGAAGCGTTTTGTTGATCGGCCGGACACTGCTCGTATGCTATCTTAATCCCCTGGCCCAGACCCAAGTAACGCAGCATCAGGTAAATAGATGAAAATCCACAGATCCGGTTTTTATCACCAACCCGGGCCACTTCTCGATAAAAACGATCGGCATCCCCTTGACCTATCGCTTCCATTAGACTCTTGTCGCTCGAGACAAGTTTGGCCCGTCGATCGGCATCCATGATGAAATCATCGCCAAAGCTGGGCCCCACGTGGGCCAGATCCACCGACGCCACCGCCAAGACCTTCTTTCCGGCCGTCGCCGCTTGTAGAGTTTCGATGAAGGCATTTATCCTGGGATCTTGATCGGGATGGTGACCGTTCATCACGAACTCGTGAAACGATCCACAAAGGATAGGTACTACCGGCGGCGGATTACTTCCGCGAATATGGTGCAGCCACACGGCCGATAACTCGATTGAATGTTCCCTGCAGTGGTGCAGCTCCTCGTCATAGGCTGATGGTCCAATAGCCTCAGCCAATTTATCCACCAGTTGAATATCGGTCGGTAGGACGCCAAGCGGTGTAGCATAGGGTATCTGGGTCAGAGTAATGTTGCCAGCGCCGCCATTGTGATCGGTACCAAAAATCAATACCAGATCGGCTTGCTTGACGGCCGCTTCGGCACGCCGCCAAACCTGGGCATAAATTGGCCCGCCCCGCTGGTAGTCAATATGTGGCGAGATGATGCCCCGGCCGGTCCAGGGCTGCCAGCCATCCAGGTTGTCACCCCTTCCATACGCAATAAAGGCATTTGCCAATTCATCCGCGTCGGCCGGGTAGCCAAGACCCAACAGGGTTGGTGGGCGATATGGTTGGGATCGGTAAGTCAACAACTGCTCGCCAATGATTCCTTGGGTTCGTTCATTATCCAGCAAACAAGCTTCATCCAGTTGGTTTAAGGTAGTGCGAACCAAATCAGGATCGATATCAGGGCCATATAACGCTAACAACTCGGCCTCGATTTCTCCGACTTCACGACTGCCATCGAAATAGATGAGGATTTGAGCCAGGGCCGGTGTCAGAATAATCTGGTGTTCGCTTAATTCCAGCGGATCGCGTAACAACCACATCTGCTGGTCTTGATAAATAACCGGTTGGAAATCAAGGGGTCGTAGGCGAGGTTTTTGAGACAAATTTGACTCTCCAGAAAGGGACTGCTTTTCGTCTGAAGGCATTAACTATTTTCGCAATAAACTTCTATAATCAGTCCATACTAATCCGGTCATTTCGATTGGAGATAAGTTTTTGACGAATTCAAAATAAGTACATTGTTAACAAAACAAGATAAACTTCTTCGTGTCATTCCCGCGGAGGCAGGAATCCACTTGACCAGACATAGATTCCCGTGATAACGGGAATGACAGCTGGATTGTAATGTAGACATCTTTAATTTAACGGTGTAATAAACCAATCGCGAGGAATTTTTCTCCAAATAACAAGCTTTATATTCACCGAATGGTTTGACTTTATTGTATAACTTGTTTCTAGTATCCGTAGATGCGGGCAAACATGCAAGAAGAGCAGCAAAGCGAAACAGGGGAACACCAAAATAGCTCACTTTGGATGATGGCGCTAGGCGGTCTGGCCTTGGTCGCTTTGGC
>JAHEJP010000335.1 GCA_024638855.1 Chloroflexota bacterium | reverse complement strand
CGCCATCAACATTGAGCACCTGCCCAGTGATCCAGCCAGCCTCGTCGCTGGCCAGGTAGAGGGCGGCGTAGGCAATATCTTCAGGACGACCGGTGCGAGCCAGGCCGGTTACCGGCTCGACCGCGCCATCAGCCAGCGGTTTTCTCAGCAGCCCCGACCCGATGCAGTTGACCCGAATATCGTCGGCGTAGAACTCCTTGGCCAGGCTCTGGCTCAAACCGATGACGCCACCCTTGGCCGCTCCGTACGCCGCATTGCCGGCTTATTGAAAATACACCCCTAGCAATTGATATATCTAACCTGATGAATGAGATGACAGGCACGTTTTGACAAAACTTCAATGCTGAAATGAACAAATTCGCCCTATCTTTGCTCCCTTTAAGTGCCTGTTACCTGATATTATACCCAACCGCCTAACTCCTCTTAGTTTTCTAGAATAAGAGATAATTCTAGTCCATCACATAGAGTCAGTTCATTCTTTATCGGGTTGGAATAAGATCCACGCGGGCAGGGATACAAACAAAACTCAACTTGCGCTGTCATTTCAGGTCGTTTCTAAATTCGAAGGAACGGTTACGGTTAAGGTTATCCGTCTTGCCTAACTTCCCATATTCAGCTCATAGTATGTAAAGAATATCTAGAGGGGCTTGTATCCACAAGACAGGGGCTTATAGAGGTAATTAGAATGAATCAGGTTGGTGCCAACGGGTTCTATAATTAATGGGGTCTGTACCGCTATAATCGGGATTGATGGCGGAAATCAAGAAGTAAACAATTTGAAGTGCCGTTTAGTTTGGTGGTGGCACCCGTGAACAAGTGTGCGTTTAACCAACTATTCTTTTCCAGATGCTCGATTATCGAAATAGGGATCCAACTAGAAGGAGAGATAACGATAGAGCTCAGCCGCGAAGTCCGCAGGACTTCGTAGACTGGAGCGACTGGTTAGGCAGTTCATACATACGCCATAACCAATTCCAAATATGTCATCAAAGACGGTATCTCTTGAAGGCTCAGAGCCCTTTTGTCATTCGGTAAAATGTCAATCCCGGTATAGGAAATCGCTTCGGCCACTGCGACTCGACGCTCATGCCACGGCGCTCGTAGAACCGGCAAGCTCCTTGATTCCTAGCTGAAACGTCGAGGGATAGTCGAGTCGATCCACTTGCGCGAGCCCGCTCTTCAACAAAGTCCATCAAGACGGAGCCGACGCCATCGCCGCGAAGCTCCTTATCAACAGCGATAGCCTGGAGGTAGAAGTCGCCATCGGGGATTGAATCGACAATCCGCATCATTGGAGCAAACAGCGTATCCACGATCCTCATTCGTAGATTATGCCCTCCGGCAGCCCGGTACACTGGTTCGCGCGAGGAACGGCGATGCTGCTCCGCGGTGAACACACAGACCATTCCTACGATGACGTTGTCACGTTCTGCGAAAGTCACATTCTGGTAGGAGAGGTCGTGGTCGGGCTCGAGGAACGCTGTGGCGATTATCTCCTCAGCGCGGGGACCGAGCCATAAGTGGAAGAACCCCTCGGCTGCTTGGTCAAGGTAGCGAGCACATGCCAGACCTTCGTCGAACGTGGGCTGGGCAGCCCTTAGGACTATCGAATGCCGATCCATATGATCCTTCTACGCCTAACGCCCCACAATCAGCCGATTGGAAAGGATGACGACAAACCCTTGGGAGTCTGTGCAAGTCACAGCCCAAACCAACCTCGATAAGAACGCTGCTTTCTATTCGGCTGCATGGTGTTGTTGGGCCGCCCATTGTGGTAGTATTAGACCAAACCTGAAAATAACCCCCAACTAAAAGCCCATCCTCTGATTAAAACAGTTAGGGGAACTTTGGTTTGATTGGGTCCCATTGATTTCTTTAAGTTTCGTTAATTTCAGTGCCATATGAACTCTTGCTGATCCTATAAATGTGCACTGCAATACTTGCAGTATTTTGCATCGTGGTCATGTCCATCCAAGCTGCAGGACGGGCAGGCCTGGGTTGACACCCGGCTTTTAGCTGCCTGAGTTAACTCGGCGGTTACGATGCCAGTTGGCACGGCAATAATGGAAAATCCTATAATCATCACAATCGAGGCTATCACTTTACCCAGGGCCGTTTGCGGTGATAAATCCCCATAGCCTACCGTTGTTAGGGTTACAATGGCCCAATAGATGCTTGTGGGAATATTTACAAAGCCGTTCTCCGCACCTTCAACAACATACATCGTCGAACCAATGATAATAACTATAGTCATAACTGAGAATAGAAAAACGCTAATCTTGCGCCGACTTGCTTGCAAGGCAGTGATAATTAGCTGAGCTTCACTTACGTAGGCAGTCAGTTTAAACACCCGAAAGATACGCAGCAAACGCAAAACTCGAATAGTCAGTAAATATTGGCTACCTGGTAAGAACAAGCTTAGATAAGTAGGGAGTATTGCCAGTAGATCGACCAGCCCAAAGAAACTGGTGGCATACTTTAGAGGCCAGCGGACACTAATTAGCCGCAGGATGTACTCAATAGTGAACAGGATGGTAAAAAACCACTCAGCTGCGTACAGCAAATCGCCATATCTGGCCCGTACTACGACCATGCTATCGAGCAGAACCACAGTCACGCTTAAAACAATGCTACAGATTAGAACAACATCAAACAGTTTACCAGCCGGCGTATCGGCCTCGAAAATTATTTCATGGAGCCGGTCACGCCACTGCGGCCTTTTAGGGTGGGGTGATTGAGAAGACATAAAATCCTTAACCCTATGCTTTGATCACGGTCAATTAATGCAAATACGATAATACCGTGATTGAAGAGTTACATCAAATATACCTTATCAAGGACACCGCCTAAGCGACCCAACGCCTGAGCCAATCGGATTGGCAAGGTCAGCGTGGAGCCGTTGGCGTGAAACCAACTTCACAGGCTTGAATAGCTACAATTGAGCGCAGCTTGCCAATTCCGGTTGAGCGATTTGTTAGGGCAGACCTTGCTTTACGAGGACACCCCCTCAATGGAATTGACCCTCAGTGTTTCATATTCGCTCATCTATCCGCCTGATGACTGAGTAGCATATTGGGCGAAAATGTCTCAACCAGAACCCTTTGGCGACGAGGTTCGCTGCTTCAAAGTCAACGACACATCTGGTCATACCCTGTTCGCTTCCCCACAGCATCAATTCATTCAATAAGTTAGCAGTTGAGTATAACATTGGCTCGCAACCCACTCCTCTGACATCTGGGAGTACAAGGCTGCATAGACTGCTACAATGTCGTTGGGGGTCTCAACACAATGCCCCCACACGGGGACATAAACACCTGAAGCACCACCTTTGAGAGCCGGAATCCTTGAATAACCAGTCAAGTATCCAACCACCCGTTTCCTTTCGATAGCCACTGCACCAGGATGTTCTCTAATCATTCTCGCAAGCATGCCTTCGATAACCGCTTCATCTCGAAATGAAGCAGGTAGCAGTTCATTTTCTTGCTGCAAGGCCCGGTACTTAGTCGCAAACATCTGACTGGCTTCTAATAGATGTCTTTTCTCAAAGGGCTTGACTGAAATCACTCCATGTATTTCCTTTCGCCTCAATCTACTGAAAGATATTGTAGATCACGGGCATTTGCCCCTTCCACTTGTTCCATGTGTCATCGTCAGTAATCAGATCAGCCATGAAGTGGCCAACGTTGATTCTACTGGTCGAACCTGCGTCAAAAATCGCGCTTCTAATCGGTGAAGAATGCACTTCGTATTCGGTGACCTCGCTTTCATCGATCAAATTGTCAGGACGAACCGCAACCCACTCTATCGCCCCGTCGTTTTGGCCAACTTTAGTGCGCAGATAATCCGCAGCCTTCTCGTTGTCCACTTGCGGAGGCAGCAGCAGGCGAAGAAGCCCGATGACGCACTTCTGGCCAAACGAAATCTGCTCGTGGAGATCGCGGTTGCTGTTGCCTGCGGTGTTCATGAGCACAAACTTGACTGGCGCTTCTGACTTGTTTGCCTTGATGGCACTGCACAATCGGCGAGTGGCATCGGTCACAAGTCTGCGCGGATGGCCGTAAATACCCTTCAAGCTCATGTTGTGCCCCAGACACGAAGCCACCGCGTCACACCCGTTAACATGCTGGGCCATCTCAGCGTCGCTGAGATCCAAGACGCTTGCTTGGATCACGGACAAGTTATCGTGGTTCTTGACGGCTTCGGGCAGCTTGTCGGGTAATCGCACAATCACCTTGGCGTTCTGTCCACGATTGAGCAACTGCTCCACAAGCAGCCGTCCGGTCGCCCCGCTTGCTCCAACCACAAGGGTCATCATCTTTTTCCTCCCTTAGGAACGGTCGCGATATCAAAACTTAACTCAAAATATATTCCCACCTGAAGCATTACAATGGTTATTTTTACAGCCTAACGCTGGCGATCACCGGGCGGCGACGAAAAGCGTTCCATTCGATTAACGACAGTTCGCCGCTCCGGTGCATCGCATTGTTATGCCGTCTTTGATTTGTTGAAGCCAAAGTCCGGCTTTTCTTCGTGGACGAGCATGTCCATGAATTTTTCAAATCGCCTCTGTCTGGTTTCGGGTTTCTTCGCAGTCGTCAATCCGTAGGCGATGACATAACGACTCGATTTATTGAGCGTTTCAAAAAACTGTTTCGCCTTCGGCCTGCTCTCGAGTGCTGCTAAGAAATCCGCTGGCACTTTCATTTCACTTGCCGCATAGGCGTTCTCCCACCGGCCATCCGCTTTGGCGGAACGAACATGCACGAGCCCTGGCTCCTTCATCCGGCCCTCGCTTATCAAACGCTCTGCATGTTCTCTGTTCCTCTTCGACCAGTTGCTTCGAGCTTTCCTGGGAGTGATCCGCTGGATATAGGCTTGGTCATCAAGTGACTTCTTGACGCCATCAATCCAGCCCCAGCACAGCGTCTCAATCACGACATCGTCCCAAGTCACGCTCGGAATCCCAGTCCCTTTCTTGAATATCTTCACCCACAGTTCACTTTCGGTGGCGTGATTCACCTTGAGCCACCGACCGAGATCTTTCGGCGATGCAAAGGTCATGATTCTCGCTGGATCGGGTTCAGGCATGATACTAGATTCTCTTCGGCATAACCACGGCTTATGGGAAACTTCCGATATGACTTTCATACAAGGAAATTTCCCCTTCCCTCTATTTTACGCAGCTTGCGCATTTAGAAAACTTGACTTACGCGGAGGGCTGCCGTCCAAAGTCTATTCAAATGTCTTGATGTCGATATATAAGACGAGGTTTTGATTTACCAGGTGCTGGACTTTGCCATAGGTGCCGTCCAGAGTGTAAAATAACACCGTTAAATAGACGGCACATAGCAAAAAGCACCTGGTAAAGGTGGCTTTTTATTGTGGTCGCAAATAGGTCTATAAAGCCCTATTCCAATCGCAGTCTCAACCTTGCACACATGCTCGGCATTTAGTCTGGACCTGCTCACAAGACATGGGCTCTTCGTCACCAATAGTGCAACCAACTGGCGAAGTGAAATCTGTGGCTAAAAAATGCCCTGATTATAGGATATGGGCGTAAATACAGAGTGACTGCGGCTCTTGAAGGCAAAGAATGGCAAGGCTGCACTTTTCATGACGAAGAGCCAAGAAAGGGGTTCATGGCCAAAGTTCGTGAATCTAACAACGAATGACGCCATATCTCGGCCCGGTTCACAGTTATTTCCCACATTTGGGCTATGCCGGCTCATTTTCACGAAAAGT
>JAHEJP010000040.1:8714-20887 GCA_024638855.1 Chloroflexota bacterium | reverse complement strand
CGGCCGGCTTTTGCCGCCAACCGGCAATGTTTCTAGATTTTATCTAGATTAGTCTAGATGGAGCGGGATCATAAGTGTAACAAGTCATGTTTTTTGGATGACAAAGCTAATGGATAGGTCGCACCAGGTAGTGAAGTGTACGCTAGAGATGTAAAGGACAATACATCACGGCCGGTCTCCCCAGCCTATACTATAGATGGTCAAGACAACAAAACTTTTCCTCCTCCTCCTCAAACAAGCCCCGCCCGGGGCTTGTTTTTTATGGGGAATTTTCGGCTAAACAGGGCAGAGTACCCGAGATGAGCAGCTAATCGCTAATTGAGTAAACCGCCATTAATTCTTCGGGAATGAACTTCGTCATCGGCGGTTTACTTCTAGACAATTGCGCTCGCGAGCTTGCACACTATTCCATAAAGATTTGCGCAATTGTACTCAATCTAGATTGGCGTGGCGCTGTAGGCGATGTTTAACCAACGGCCGTCTTCTATGACCCAGATCGATAAAAACCGGGCAGCGTAGTCGAAGGGCCGGCCCTGGTTGAGCCCTTTTCCCCGCCAGCGACCGGTCACGACGGCTGTTTGACCGGCGAAACGCACCTCGAGTTGGTCGCTTTGGGCCACTTCCCAACTTCGCTGCCCACCGCGGAGCGAGGCCAGCGTTTCTTGTTTTCCCTCGACGCGGCCGCCGGGCTGGAGGATCATATATTCTGGGTGCAGGAGCTGGTCGATGGTTTGGAGATCTAAGTTGAGATGGGCGGCGGCCAGACGTTGCTCGGCGGATATTACTTCTCTTTGGTGTTGGGAACGCTCAATCATATTGTATGATTTTTGGAGTAAATCGAGAACGGATCAGACCATTAGCCTCGGAAATCAATTATCAAAGTGTTAAGTACTTGCTGAGGAGTTTACTATGAATGTCAATCAAGCGTGATACAGTGCATACTTCTTCAAAAACGGAGAGGGAATTCTGGTCCCGCCAATTGCCTACGTGAATTAATTTCTATTTTAGACCCCGCAGGTAGGCCCATCAAATTGGGCTCATGCCTGCGAGGTCTCTGCAAATTATTAAGGGATGAAGCTCAATCCCGATTCACTTAATCTGGGTGCATTGGGATCACTAGCGTGGTTACCACGCCAGCATGGTCCGAAGGCCATTTGTCGAGAACGGCGAAGCTCTCGGGCTCATCGCCTAGGATATCGATGGCGGCAATGCTGAAATCTCCACGGGTCAGAACCAGGTCGATTTGCTCCACCAAGGTTGAAGCTGGATTGCTCAGGTCGGCCGGGTGGCAGCAGGTGTAACCGGTTTGCCCTGGGAAAGCCGCCTGCCAGCTATCGACGAAACCGGCTTCGATTAACAAATGAGCCGCGTCACCCAAATCGCCAGGCTCTGAGTTGAGGTCGCCCACAACCACGACGGGCAATTCTGTCGCTGCCGGTCCAGTTAACAGTTCTTGGGCTTGATAGTAGCGCACATTCAGCGGGTACATGGGCGGATCGAGCGATTCAAGGTGGGTGGTGATGAAACGAAACGATTTGCCCCGTATCTTCGCGTCCACAGAGGCCCATTGGCGTGGAATCTCGATCTGAGATCCATCTGGCAATGGAAATATAACCCTGGCAATGTACTGTCCTGTCTGGATGTTTGAGAGTTTCAGACGGCTTGTGGGCAAGTCGGTTCGGGCCAGGATCACATCCCTGATCTCAAGCCCGATAGTTGTACCTGGCGCGACCGGCAGAGCGTAGGCAAAACCCGGTGCGACGGCAACGGCCGCATAGTTGGCACCTTCATTTTCTAGAGCCTCAAGAAGTGGCGGTAGAAAATCGACGGACCCCAAAGGGCCTGTCCAGGCGGCAACCTCTTGTAATCCAACTAATTCTGGCTGATTGGCGGCGATTTCTTGGGCTATGACCGCCGCCCGGCCGGGGATGTTGCTGCCCAATGCATTTTGATAGACCAGGAAGGTCGCCTGGCCGATGAGCGCTGGATCACCAGAGGCGATGGCCTGGAATATGGGGCTTAGGTCGGCGCCTAAATACAGATTTCGGGTCATAACCGTCGCCGGCCGGTCAACTCCCACCGGCCCTGGGGAGTTGGCCAGCACCATATTCAGCGGGACTATGGCCATCATTAACAGTGCCAACAGCAAAACAATTTTGAATCGAAAGCTTAACTTGGACATTTTTCTACTCCTTGTCCTATTACAAAGAAATAACCGTTTTTTCAAAAAGCACATTCAAGCGATCTCCAACAGGCCATCTTCCATGAGACGGCCAACTGCAGCGGCGCGGGCGAGCATCTGTTTGGACTCAAGCTCGGCCGTTTCCAGCATTTGGCCCAGCTGGTCTAACTCATCCGACACACCGGTTAACGCTTCGCCTACCTGTACCTGGGCCTCAGCGGCATTGTGACGGGCGACCAGGAATTCCTGGCGGGCATAATATGTTTCCAATAATGCTTTTAGTTGCTCCTGGATTGACGAAAGGCGTTGTTCATCTTGTTCGATGATCCGCAGTTGTTGCTGAACCGTCTGTTTTTCAGCAGCTGCGATCTTTGCTCGTTGGATAGCCAAGCGCGCCAGGTCTTCCTGACCGTCTTCTATATAAAGTCGCGCCTGTTCTTTTAGATGGGATTCCCGAGCCTCACATTCGGCCGCCTTGGCTTGAAGCCGGCTCTTCGCCCCGCCAATGTCCTTTAAGGCCTGTTCCACTTTCACCAGGAATTGGCGCTGGTTATCGAAGGCGAATTCATAGGAGTGACGTGGATCCTCGGCCGGGGCGAACAGGAGCCGCAACCAACTTCTCAGCTTCGGGACCACGTTGCACCTTAGACCTAGCATGATCTTGGCCTTTCTTCGAACCTATTTAACCAGGGGACGAGATGTATGTCCCTGCAGGGCCTCCCGGCGTCTCCGACGCTGAATCCGCCAATAAAACATGCCTAATCCACTCATCGCTACTAGAGTGATTAAGCGGATGACCAGGCGCTCGATTTCGAGCCAACTAGTGGTAAAAGACGAATCAGCTAGTAGGCAGACCACTGTATAGGCCCCCAGGGTCAAAATGGTGAATACAACGGAAATTTTGGGCGGCATAACAAAGGCAAAAGCCAGGATGAGCGGATAGTAGAAGATGTAATATTGGCTCACAAAACCATTGTTGGCTTGCCACGATAATATGATGAGGCTGACGATAGCCACGTCAACCAGGCTTAACCCGACGAGCAGAATCTGATTGACTGGCTTTTCCACTAAATAGCGGCCGTGTACATAAAAATTGATGGTGATCAGCGGCAACAATATCAGGATCGCTGTCATCATTTCGGCGATACTGGTCGACGTCCAAAGAAGAGTGATGGCTGCGGCAGCGATAACAAACCAGCGGGCCCAAATGATGACTTCTTGACCAAAGAAGATATCTTCGGAGGCTTCTTGTACCGTACTTCTCAACTCGTTCATCTGACAACTCCTCTGCATACTAGCCTGTAACAAGCGCTATCAAATAGCGGCCGCGCTTTGTCGCTCGATCTCAACCATTAGTTTTTCTTGAGCTATGGCGGCGGTGCGACGGCGTGATCGCTCTATCTGCCAATATCGATTGCCACAAAAGGCGACGGCAAAAATCATCAACATCCGGCTGATGGTGATCAGGACATCACCCCCACTCAAAAGACAAATGGGAATATAGGCTGCCAGGACGCCTGCTGTGTACTCGGCCGTTAATTGGGTCGAGAAGGCCACCGACAAGGCGGCGATGGCCGGGAAATAAAAGACGTAGAGGCTGGAGTCATAACCGCCTTGAAAAAATATTAGTATGGATATTAGCAATAAGTCGGCGGCGCTTGAGGCGTAAACCACCCGATTATCGACGGTTTTTCCCGTTAATAGTTGAGCATGGACGTAAAAATTCTCGAGGGCGAGCAAAAATAAAACAAAAAGTTGTAGACGTAAAGAAGCGACCGTTTCGGCGTTCCATATCGCCAATATCAGTCCTGATACGACGAAGATCCAGCGAACCATGACGATTACAGGCTGGCCATAAAATAGATCCTCATCGCGCTCCTGGCGTCTTTCCGCCGCCCGAATACCGACCGATTCACCATCAGCTGAATGAGTAATTTGCTCGTTTTCTTCTGGCACAGTTCTACGTTCAACTACGCTTTCTGACATTTTGGCACCTCCGCATAATGAATAAAGCTGGCTCATTTTCTGAATAGGGCCGGGATGTTCTTATCCTAGCCCCCCTTGAGTGCTTTCATTTCTTCTTCGACCGCGCTATTAGCGGCGATTTGTCGAAGCTCTGCCTCAACAAAATCCCCAGTACCGATCGAGATATCTAATACGCCATCTTGAACAAGAGCATCAAGGGCCGAAGCTCGGGCCAACATATGTTGCGCTTTTTCCTCGGCGCGACCCAGAGCCAGGCAAAGCTCGCCTAGTTCACTGGAGACGCCGATTAGCGCTTCATTTATTCGCACCTGGGCTTCGGCCGCGTTGTAGCGAGCCGAGAAGATTTCACGGCGCGTACGGAATTGGTCGATGTGCATTGCAATTTGTTGTTCGGTGGCGACCAGCTTTCGTTCTTCTTGGACTACCTCGGCTAATTGCTCCTCAAGTGCCGCCATTTCCCCCAGAGATATCTGTTTGCGTTGCAGGATGATCCTGGCCAAGTCCTCTCTTCCGGCTGCCATGGCTTGCCTGGCCTGCCCTTCTAACTCTGGTAAACGCGCCTGTCTTTTTCGAATCTGGTGTTCGAGTTGGTATTTAGTGGTGGCTACATCTACCAGACCCCGTTTCACCGTTCGCAAGAACTCCTGCTGCTGGATATAGGCGTAGTCGAACACCTGGCGAGGATCTTCTGCCTGATCCAGGACGGCGCTGACTTTCGTCTTGATCCACAACTTAAATCGAGACCATAGGTTCATGTTCAGCCCTCCGGATAATCTCTTTCGCGCTCTAGAGCCAAATGAGCGTCTGGCATCCTCATCGCCTCTGTCTCAGATGTTGGACGGCCGAGGAGCGTGAGCAAGCGGTCAGGATAATCGGTGATGAGACCGTTGACGCCTAAATCGAGCATTCGTTGCATGTCATCTTCCTTATTCACGGTCCACACGTGAACGTCCATGTTGTGGCCGTTTTGAGCGCCGCTGACAAATCGCTGGGTAACGATGTGTAAACCACTCCCGTACTCCGGCACCTGGAAAGCCTCGGCCGGAGCCTGATAGACAGCGCCTAAGAAGGGGGTATTTAATATGAAGAAGTTACGTACTTCCGGTTCGGTGGTTGAGGTCGCTACCTCGGGACAATCCTCGCGAAAAATCTCCACTGTTTCTGGGTCGAACGAACCAACCAACACCGACTCCTGGCGATCATAGTCACGTATCATTTGACAAAATGGCGCCACGATAGGTGGATCTACCTGCTTGATTTCGATATTCAGGCGCTGGTTGGGGAATGAATCGAAGATCTCTTCTAGGGTCGCTACGGTAATGTCCTGATCACGGAACGGGAATGTTGCGCCTTCATCATCCGTCCAGTTATAACCGGCATCCAGTTCCTTCAGTTCTGCCAGCGAAAAGTCGTGGATGGCTCCTGAACCATCGGTCGTGCGATCGACGGTATCATCGTGCATAGTCACTAAAACACCATCCGCGGTGCTGTGGATGTCCATTTCCAGAACATCGACGCCTAGCTCGGCCGCCCGCTCAAAGGCATAGAGCGTATTTTCCGGCCAGAGCCCACGGCCGCCCCGGTGGGCAATGACCATGACTCCTTCGAAATCGAAGAATGGGTGATCTTCAATGGGGCTAGAGAGTAAAGCCAGTACAGCGTAAATTAAGAACAGAAGGATGAGCAGAATTACTAAAGCTCTGGCGACATTTTTTCTTCGCATGAAGTGGTCCCTCGTCGTCGCTGCAGTCGATCCGGGTACTCCGGAAAACTTGCAGAAATCTTCAATATTGGCCAGGTAATGATAGGTTTACTATAAACTAAATTCTATGCGATAGTCCATCGTTTTTGTGCGAATCTGTGCGATACTCTGTGGTTTAATTGCGGTGGTCATAAAAACCATCTATGATATTGCTACAATCATAAGTCCTTACTGTATTAAGCGGATGTTCGGTTCTTGTCGCTCTGAGTTCATCAATGCCTCCAGGATAATGGAATTGGGCGTGAAAGTGGATAAGTGATGCTTGAATCCACTCAAGCGTCACTTGTAGGAAAGCCGGAGGCAGGTTTATCGGGGGTTTGTTTATGCAATTTGGGGGAATAATATGCGGTCATTTGGAGAATTGCTCCGAGAGTATCGTCTTCGATGCCGGGATCCGCTGAAAGGCGGCCCCCTCTCTCAGCAGCGATTAGGAGATTTATTGGGGGATTATCTAGGTGGTGCGGGCTATACCAACGCGGCCGTCAGCGATTGGGAGCTGAACAAAAGCAAGATCAGCGCAGATAATCGTCTCTTACTCGAAAGTCTCATCCGCTTGTTAATAGAATATGACGGTCTGACAGATTTGGAAGAAGCTAATCGCTTGCTTGCAGCAGGAAACTACCGCGCCCTGGATCAGGCTGAAATCGAACGTGTATTCCAAGCTCGTCCAGAGCGACTATCAGAGGGTCGGGAAAATTCCCATCGCCCTAAAACAATACCCCCTCCAACACTTTCGCCGGAGCGAAAAAAACAGCTTGTCCTCTTGTCAAAGGTCGACAATTTTTGGGTTCGCGGCGTCTTGGAACATTCAATTCAAGATGCCAAGCTAATCCACTTAGCCCGGCAACGCTGCGATGAAGCCATCGACCATCCCTGGCGTGAATTAATTGGCCCAACTGTTTACGAGAACCGGGCATCAAAATACCATCGCCTCCTGGATGTCTTTCGAAGCGCCGATAATGCTTTGCTTATTTTGGGCGAGCCGGGAGCTGGAAAAACGACCAGTATGCTGCAATTAACAAAGGAGCTTAATGACCTGGCCGAACGCGACCCGAACCAACCTATTCCGGTGGTGCTGAACCTGATTTCCTGGACGGAAAAGAGGCAAAGTATCGCCGATTGGGTGGTCGCAGATCTAATTGTCAAGTACCAGATTCCACATCGATTGGGCCGTCATTGGCTCGACAACCATGAACTGGTCCTTCTATTGGACGGGTTTGATGAGGTGCCGCCTAAATACCGGAAGGCCTGTGCCAAAGCTATCAATGATTTTCGCGATGATCATGGACTAACCGGTCTTGTTATCTGCAGCCGCTCAAAGGCATACAGCGAATGTGATCAGCAATTAAGATTGGGAGGAGCTATCCTTCTTTGCCCGTTAACCGCAAGCCAGGTGGATGATTACCTGGCCGCGGCCGGTCCCCGGCTGGCAACGCTGCGATCGGCTATTCGGCAGAATGTTATCTGGCAAGAAATGGCCCAGTCACCGCTAATGCTCAACGTTATGCGCGTTGCCTACAATGATGCCAGCGTGGTCGGACAATTCAATAGCGAGGGTAGTAAAACAGATGAGATGGAAATTGCTCAGCGGCATCTGTTTGATACTTACGTTAAGCGTATGTTTTTACGTCGCAGCCAGAACTCGCCCTATAGTTCAACTCGAACAAATGATTGTTTAGCCTGGTTGGCCCGCAAGATGGCGCAGCATAATCAGACCGTCTATTTGGTTGAGAAGTTACAGCCTAGCTGGTTACCATCTCGTTCGTGGCGGTGGGTATATCTGTTCATTACCTGGCTGGTCACCGGCCTCTATGGTGGGATCCTGATGTGGTTTTTTCTGCTCTTATTGCAGCAGATTGTACCCTGGCCTGATGACCTTGCCGATCTGACGGCCATGCTCGTGGACAGGCAAGTGGCCCAGGCAGTATTCATTTCCATCCTACTATCCAATTTGATTTTGGGCCTCCTGGTTGGGGTCATTCACGGTGTTTTTTATGAGACGCGCCGGTCGTCGCAAGAGGATTCCAAGAGACGCGGCCGCCAGGGTTGGCGGCAAATCACCGTTGTTGGCCTGCTGGTTGGCCTGGCTACATTCCTCTTCTTTTCCCCAGTTGACGATCTGGGACTAGCAATTTCTTGGGCCATCGCCGAGGCAGTGATGTTCATGATCATTTCCCGCTACGCCCACGGCCGGACCTACAATACAGAGATAAGAACGGTGGAAGCTTTAGGTTGGTCCTGGATCAATGCCGCCAAAGGGTTGGGATACGGTTTGTTTCTAGGCATCTTGGCCGAAATCATCGAGACATGGCTTTTTGGATTTAATGGCATCCTGAATACGGCCTTCACATTTTTGGCGGCCGGCATGATCCTGGGTGGATTACGGGGGAGTCGTCTTGAGGTCAAGAACAGGCCCAATGAAGGCATTCGTTTGTCATTCAGAAACGCCGTTCTCGCCGCCTTGGTGACTGGTTTATCGCTTGTTTTGGTCACCTGGATCGCGAGTGGAGAAAACGAGAGGGCGCTGATCACCGGCCTATTGTTAGCCCTATTTGCTATGCCCCTATTCGGCCTGAGCAATGTCAGCAAACATTATCTAATCCGCTTACTTTTATGGTACAAAAAACGCATCCCTTGGCGGTTCGTCCAATTTCTCGACTACAGCGCGGGACTGGTGCTCCTCCTCAAGGTTGGCGGCGGATATATCTATATGCACCGCATGTTGCAGGATTATTTTGTCGATCAACCTCAAAAAGGATGACGCCGGCCCACTCATTTCCCCAAACGAATACGGGGATTGAGCCAGGCGTTCAATAAGTCGGCGCCCAGGTTGGCCAGGGCGAAGACCAGCACCGTCACCAGAGTCAGGGCCTGCATTAGGGGTAAATCGCGGCGGTCGATGGCGAAAAGCATCATCCGGCCCAGGCCGGGGTAGTTGAAGACATTTTCGATGACAATGAGACCGCTGATGAGCCAGCCAACGCTGATGGCGATGACGGTGATGGTGGGCAGCAGGGCGTTGCGCAGGACGTGTTTGCCGACGACGGTCACGCGGGGCAGACCCTTGAGGGTGGCCGTGCGCACGTAGGGGCGTTTCAGCTCTTCAACGACGCCGGCCCGAGTCAGGCGGGCGATATAGGCCAGCAATACCAGGGTGGCGGTGAGGGCAGGCAGGATCAGGGATGGGAAGGCCTCGGCGAAGCTGGCATCAGGGGCGATTGAGGAGTTGGCTAAAAAGGGCCGGATGCCGAATGCGTCTGCCAACCAGTCATTAATGGTAAAGGCGAAAAGCTGGATGAGGACCAGGCCGGTCACGAATTCGGGCAAACCCACCACAGCTAAAGAACCGACGCTGATGCTATTGTCCAGCCATTTGTCGGCATTTAAGCCAGCGATGATGCCTAGTAGTATGGCTAAGGGCACAGCGAAGAGCATGGCTACGGCCGCCAGGCGCAAGGAGTTACGTAGACGTTCCAAAACCAGCGGCCGGATGGGGGCGCCGGTGCTGAAAGATTCCCCCCAATCGCCGGTCACGAAGTTGATAAGCCAATTGAGGTATTGGATGGGGACAGGCTCGTTCAAGCCCAACTCTTGCCGACAATTTTCCAGGGCTGTTTCGGCCGCTTCCCGGCCCAAGACATTCCTGCAAACATCGCCCGGCAAATATTGGGTGATGATGAAGATGAGCAGCGAGGTGACCACCAGGGTCAATAATAAAAAACCGAGGCGGCGGGTGACGTAACGGGCCATTAGCTCTGCTGGGCCTCCGTCAACTCTTCCAAATCTTTGATCGGGATATGGCAGAAGATTCGCTTTTGGCCGGGCGCTTCACGCCAGGGCGGCCGTTCCTGGCGGCAAATATCGCCCAGATAACGGGGGCAGCGGGGGTGGAAAGGGCAACCCGGCGGCATGTCGACCTGGCTGGGAACATCCCCTTCCAGGCGAATCTGTTTTTGATCCGGGTCCGGTTCCAGGCGAGGAATGGCCGAAAGCAGAGCCTCGGTATAGGGATGGTAAGGCGGTTGGAAAAGATCCTCGGCTGGGGCCACTTCCATCAACTGGCCGGCATAGATGACGGCGATGATGTCGGCCAGGTAGCCGACGACGGCCAGGTCGTGAGAGATGAACAGGTTGCCGGCCCCGCGCTCATCCTGTAATTCGTTAAGCAGGTTCAAGATAGAGGCCTGGACGGAGACATCGAGGGCCGAGACGGGTTCATCGGAGATGAGTAAGTCGGGATCGGCGGCGAACGCGCGGGCGATGGCGACCCGTTGTTTTTCGCCACCGCTGAGTTGGTCCGGACGGCGTTGGGCGTAGGCCGCGGGCAGGCTGACGGCGGCCAGTAGTTGGGCCACCCTCTGATCAGCTTCTTCATTGGGTAGGCCACGCAAAGTGATCAACGGCCGGCGCAGGCTTTCGCCCACTGTCATAAATGGATTGAGGGCTTCCTCGGGGTTCTGGAAGACGATTTGTAAATGTTTCATCATCTCCCGGTTGCGTTTGGACAGCCCGGAAGGCAAAACAAAATCGAGTAAATGCATGGTGCCGCCGCTGGCTTTTTCCAGACCGATGACGGCTCGGGCCAGGCTGGTCTTGCCGCTGCCGCTCTCGCCAACCAGGCCCAAGGTTTTACCCTCCGGAATCGCTAGATCTAGGCCATCAACGGCTTTGACCTTTTGGGCAGGCCGGCGAGATAAGAGTTCGCGAGCCGAGCGGCGTATGTCGAAGTGAACTTGCAGATCCTCAAGATTTAGAAGCGGGAAATCACCTACTTGAGCAGCGTTTTGTCCAGGTTTGATCGTTTCACCCGGGGCGATCCGGGCGTCGATTTCTCCGGCCAGAATCTCGGGCCAGCGGTGGCAGCGAATAAACCGGCCGGCGGCCAGTTGCTCTAGCGGCGGCTGCTGTTGGCATATATCGATGGCCAGGGGGCAGCGGGGTAAAAAAACACAGCCAGGTTGGCGTTCGCGCAGGGAAGGAATACGGCCGGGAATGGCCCGCAACTGCATCACTTTCTTATTGTCGCCCAGGCGAGGCACGCTATCTAAGAGCCCTTGGGTATACGGGTGTAACGGCCGGCCGAACAGTTGGCCGGTGGGTGCTTGCTCGACCAATTCTCCTGCATAAAGAACCATCACCCGGTGGCAAATATTGGCCACCACACCCAGGTTATGGGTGACGTATAAGGCGGCCGTCCCTTGCTGGTGGATGAGATCCCGCAGCAGATCGAGGATGGCCGCCTGGGTGGTCACGTCCAGGGCCGTGGTGGGCTCGTCCAGGATCAGTAATTTTGGATTGGTGCTGACGGCCATGGCGATCATGACCCGCTGCTGCATGCCGCCGCTGATTTGGTGCGGGTAACTGGCGGCTACCCGGGCCGGATCGGGCACACGAACCAATTCTAACAATTCGATCGATCGAGTGGTCGCTTCGGAGCGACTTAGAGCGCTGTGGTGGCGTAAGAGTTCAGATATTTGTTCGCCCACCTGGATGGATGGGTTCAGAGATGAGAGAGGATCCTGGGGTACCAAGGCCAGCTGGGTACCCCAAACCTGGCGCATGGCATCCTCATCTAAGGCCAGTAGATCATTACCGGCAAAGATTATTTGCCCCTGTTGGACCCGGCCGCTTTGGCCGAGATGGCGCATGATGGCCAGGGCGACGGTGGATTTTCCGGAGCCACTTTCGCCGACCAGGCCCACGATTTCGCCCGGCGCGATACGCATCGAGAACTCTTGCACCGCATCCAGCCATTGGTCGCCGTGGTGATAGGCGATGGTGAGATCCTCGATGAGCAGGACAGCTTCGCTTTCGTTAGCTGCCATAGACTTATCCATCAGAAGACCCCTGGAATAGTCGTTTGAGACCATCACCCATCAAGTTAACGCCGATGACCAGGATAGCGATAGCCGCAGCCGGGAAGTACATGGCCCAAGGCGTCTGGGTGACATCATGGCGGGCTTCGCTGACCATCAGGCCCCAATCTGGTTTCGGCGGCTGGACGCCAATGCCCAGAAAGCCGAGGGAGGCGACCAGGAAGATAGCGTAAGAAAAGCGCAGGGCCGCTTCGACGGTAAGGGCAGGGGTGACCGAGGGCAAGATCACCCGGTAAAGGATCCAGGGCAGCGATTCGCCCTGGGTGCGAGATGCCTCGACGAAGCCCATCGTTTTGACCGTCAAGACCACGCTACGCACCACCCGGGCGATGATTGGGGTGTAGACGATGACGATGACGATCAGGAT
>JAHEJP010000040.1:4334-8614 GCA_024638855.1 Chloroflexota bacterium | reverse complement strand
TCGTCACAAGAGTAGATGAGAAACCGGGGTTCGTTGATGAACCCCGGTTTCTTTGAGTATCACGTAAATATTACAAGCGATATCAACCCGGCGGGCTGACGTCCCGCAAATCGGTTCGACCAGCGAAAGCTTTCAGTTCAAAGTTTTCAAATTGGTCGTCGATGGCGGCGAATTGGGCGAAGTAGTAAGGAATGATGATCGGGCCTCGGTCGGCCAGGATTTCCTGGATTTCTCGGTAGGCCTCGATGCGCTCGGCATCGTCCAGAGTCGCGCCGGCCGTCGTTGCCAGGCTATCAAATTCCTCATCGCAGAAATGGGATTCGTTCCACTTAGCGCCGCAGATCAACATGACGTCAAGATAAAACTGGGGATACGGCCGGGAACCCCAACCGGTGATACCCAGATTGGCGTCGAGCCAATTGTTTTCGGCTTCGCTGTAATAGACGCTTTCGGGAACAACGTTTATTTCTACATTCACGCCGGCTTCCGCCCATTGGGATTGTAAAACGGCCGCCAGGTCAGGCCGGCCGCCGGTGTCAGGCGTATAAAGGACCAGATCCAGGCCACCATCATAGCCGGCCTCGGCCAATAAGGCCTTGGCTTCTTCCACGTCGTGGGCTGGGGGCATCACATCAGGCGCATAAAAAGCATCATAGAGCGGGCCAATCGGGCTGTCATTGCCGATAGCGCCATAGCCCTGCTGGACAAGCTGAAGGATGGCATTCCGGTCGGTGGCATATTTTAATGCTTGTAGCACCAGAGGGTTGTTGCCAGGTTCCTGGTCGGCTCGCAGACGAATGAGGTCAAAACCGTTGGTGGGTATCTGGAGGGTGCGAATGCCCGCTTCGTTTTGCAGACCCTCGTACAGGGAGGTCGACATGCGCATAGCCAGGTCGATTTGGCCACCCCGCAAAGCGTCGATGGAGGCCGTTTCATCGTTGAAGAAGATGACCTCTAAACCGGCTAATCTGGGTTGCCCATCGATGAAGTAATCGGCGTTGGCTTCCATGACGATGCGGTCTTCAGGCCGGTAATCGGTCACTTTAAAGGGACCGGTGCCGTTGAAGTCCGTGGCGTCTTCGGTGCCGTTTTTGATAACCAGGGCGTGGTTATCACTGAGATCGAAGAGGAAGAAGGGATTGGGATTTTCCAGGCTGAAAGTCACTTCCAAATCACCCGTGGCTTCAATGTCGACGATGTTGGCGTACAAATCGGCCGTGGGCGAACCAATTTCGGGATCGCGCAAACGGTTAAAGGTCCAGACGACATCATCGGCGGTGAAGGGGTCGCCATCGTGCCAGGTTGCCCCTTCGGCAAGGGAGAAGACGTATTTCAAGCCGTCGGCGCTGATAGCCCACATCGTCGCCAGGCGAGGGATGATATTGGATTGGGGATCGATATCCACCAGGTAGTCGTACACATGATTGGCTATCAGGACCTCGCTGTCGGAAGAGATGAAGGCAGGGTCGGTGATGGCCAGGGGCTGCATGGCAACCTTCAAGACATCATTTCCCAAATCGTCGGCCGGCGATTCAGATCCGGCGTCTATTTCTTCTGTATCTGGGGCTGTCGAATCGGTTACTTCAGATTCTGAGGGAGATTCAGTGGGCGAGGCAGGCTCCTGACCGCCGCAAGCTACCAACAAGAGGGCGAATAAAAGTAAAAAGATAGGTACAACTAGGGAAAGCTTTTTGTTGTGCAGTCGAAAATTCGTTCCAAGCAGGTTCATCTGTTCCTCCAAGATGTTTAGAAATAGAAAATATGCGTTCCTGATCATAGCGGTGCCAGGTCGGTTGTCAAAGTAAGGCTAACTACAGTAGGGGAGAAATTCTCTAATTTCGTCCCCGGCGGACGATTACCACGGCCGCGCCGGTCAAAATACCTAATCCTAACAGGGCGGCGATGGCCGTCGTTGTGCCGGCCGATCCGTCATTCTGCCGAGCCAAAGCCTCAGAATTCGGCGTTGAGACTGGGGTGAGGCGCTGGCTAACCGTAGGCGGGCTAGGTGAGGATTGGGCGGCCAGGACAGTGGTTGGCGTTGCGCTGGGAGCGGGCCTTGGCGTCGCCGTTGGCGGGGGTGTCGGCGTCGGGAATCGAATCAGCAGTTCTTCACCAGGACGGATTATGGAATCCGTAGTCAAGTCGTTGAGTTCCATCAGCTGCTCGAGGGTTAAATCATACAAGGTGGCGATCAACCACAATGATTGCCCAGTCTTGATGGTATGGGTCAGCTTGGGCGTGGGCGTGGGCGGCGGCGCCTGTCCCTCGGCCAAGCGAACGACAACTTCATTGCCAGGATGCAAGATCGAGTCTTCGGTCATATTATTCAATAGATAAAGAAAGTCGATTTCGATACCGTTCCGCAGGGCGATGCTCCAGGCCGAATCGCCTTCCTGGATCACGTAAGTCAAAGGAGGGGTGGGTGTAGGCGGTGGTACCTGGCCTTCGGCTAATTGGACGGTGACCTCGTAACCGGGGTGCAGTATATCATCTTCGGACAGGCCGTTGATCAGGTATAGATAAGCCAGATCGACATCATAATAGGCGGCTATGGTCCACATGGCCTGACCCTGGCGAATGACATGGACGATGGAGCCATCTTCCCGCGGCTTGGCCAGTTCGATAGGCGTGATGATGAGGGGCGCGGCCGAGGTATCCGGCCGGAAAACCTGGGGGCCGCTTTCGCTCGGTCCGGGCGGCCGGCCGACGACCAGGACATACATGTTGGATGAACCGTTGCTGGCGAAACCGACGCCGGCCTGGGGATAACGGCCGGTGACCAGCGTATTGTAATGGATGGGGCTATTTTGCCACCAGATGAGACCCTGGCGGGGGGACATTTTGGTGCCGCCGACGATATTTTCGACGACGTAACCGGTATAACCGGCGGCCGAGGACCGCGTTTGTGGCGAGGAGCCGCCGGAGCCGGTGTGGCTGATGATCGAAGTGCTGGCCATCCAATTGGCGTGGGCTTGGGCGGCAGCGCCTAACGTGCCGTTATATTGGAAAGGCGGCATCCCCTGGGAAGCTCGAAATTGATTGATGAGCTGGAATATTTCAGAGGCCGGATCTGCTTGGGCAGCTACTGGAGCCGACTTAAGCGGCGTTGCTGTTATAACTAGTAAGCCGAGAAAGACACAAGCGACCAATCCCAGCGAAAATCGACGATTCATGGCGGATACTATAACAAGGTCTACCGTTCAAACCAAAGTAGACGGCAGTGATATTAAGTCAGGTCAAGGTTGTGAGGAGAAGATCAACCAGTGGTGGGGTATTGGTTCCGGGGACTATACGGTTTGGTCATAGGGCCAGGGCCAGGTCACATCTTCCAGAGGCAGGCCTTCGCCAATGTCATTAATGCTTACGACTTCATAGCCGGCTACCCATACTTCGGCGATCAGCCAATAACCGATGCTGCGAACGGCGAACTCAACCAGATAACGGTCGCCTTCTTCTTCGTCGGGCTCATCTTGGGTCACCGTGCCGAGAATGATATCTGTGGTATCAAAAATTTTCTCAGCCCAGCTCATAACCGCCGCTTTTATCTGGATTTTTACAGTATCGTCCATTCGGATTATCCTGATGAGTAAGGTTGATGCATTGCCGAATTCAGGTAGGGTATTATAGTATTTACTGGCCTTGCTGGCATGGTTTTTGGGGTGATTCTTATTGAAAGCTTTCTTCCGCTTTTTTGATGAGTTGAATGATTTTCTGCCGCTAAACCGGCGAGAACAGTTGATCCCTTATGATCTGAATGGCCCTGTTGCTGCCAAACACCCCATCGAAGCTTTGGGCATACCCCATACCGAGGTGGGTGCTATTCTGGCCAATGGGCAGGCGGCGAATTTTTTTTACCGGGTTCAGGCCGGCGACAACCTGGAAGTCTATCCGACAGCCGGCGAGATGGAAACAGCCTCGATAACTCAGCTACGGCCGGCGCTGTCAGCGCCGCCTCGGTTTATCCTGGATAATCACTTGGGCCGGTTGGCCACATATTTGCGCCTGCTTGGATTTGATGCTCTCTACCCCAATGAATTCGAAGATGAAAAACTGGCCCAGGTTTCAGGGGCAGAGGACAGGGTCTTGCTGACCCGGGACCGTCGTTTGCTCAAACGCAAGGTTGTGGTCTATGGCCATTGGCAACGCAGCAAGGACCCCCGGGAACAGCTATTGGCGGTTATCAAACGCTACCGGCTCGGGGCGTTCATTCGGCCGTGGCGGCGGTGTTTGCGCTGCAACGGCCGCTTACGGCCGGTGGCCAAGGAAGATATCCTGGAGCG
>JAHEJP010000040.1:0-4234 GCA_024638855.1 Chloroflexota bacterium | reverse complement strand
ATGCATGCGACCATCGGCGGTTATCACGTGCGCGATATCGAATTTTCGGCCGCCTTTGACGTCGTGTCCACCAAGGTGGGCAAGGATCTGAGCGAGGCTATCTGGGCCGAGCCCAATAACACCATCAAGTTCGCCGATGTGCCCAGGCTCAATGTGCCGGTACACCGGGGGATGACCCACGATGGCCTGGGTAAGTATTTGTGGAAGATCGTGGAGAAAGCGCCCGGACCGACGGATAATATCATCCAAATCTTGAAAGATACGAAAACTGATGTGGTGGTCAACTTCATGCCGGTCGGTTCCGAGATGGCTACCAAGTGGTACGTCGAACAGACTTTAGAAGCCGGCTGCGCTTTCGTCAACGGTATCCCGGTGTTCATCGCCAGTTCGGAATATTGGGGCCCTCGTTTTGCGGAACGAAATTTGCCCATCATAGGCGACGATGTCAAGAGCCAGGTTGGGGCGACGATCACTCACCGGGTTCTGACCAACCTGTTTAAAGACCGCGGCGTCCACCTGGATCGCACCTACCAGCTCAATTTTGGCGGCAATATGGACTTTTATAATATGTTGGAGCGGGAGCGCCTGGAATCGAAGAAGATCTCCAAGACCAATGCTGTGACCAGCCAGCTGCCTTATGATTTAGGCGCTGAGAATGTCCATGTAGGTCCGAGCGATTATGTGCCCTGGTTGACCGATCGTAAATGGTGCCATATCCGGATGGAAGGCCGGGCTTTTGGCGACGTGCCGCTGCAAATGGAATTGAAGCTCGAGGTGTGGGATTCGCCCAATTCGGCCGGCGTCATCATCGACGCCGTTCGTTGCGCCAAATTGGCCCTGGATCGAGGGATAGGCGGACCATTGGTCGCGCCGTCCTCTTACTTCATGAAGACGCCGCCCAAACAGTTCACCGATGACGAAGCGCGGCGAATGACCGAGGAGTTCATCGGCGCTGATGCGGCCGTTGGCGGTGGTCCAGCCAGGGTCGAAGCTTCAGCCAAGGCTGAAGGGCTTACTGATGGGCATCCCCCTCAAGAGGAAGAGCTGCAGCCTGCCACCCAGCCAGCCCACCAGAGTAACGGCGGACGTTAGCATAACCATTGTTGGTTAAGTAGAAATATGCGGCGCGGCTGGCCAGGCAATTTTGGTCGGAACAATAAACGACGATGTCGTCCTCAGGGTTTAATAGTTCCCTGGCCGTATTGAGATCGTTGATATTAAGAGAGCCTGGGATATGGCTCATCTGGTAGGCCCATTCGGCCAGGGTCATCACCAATTTAAAGTCATCTGCCCGATCGAGCCTGGCTTTTAATTCTGCGGTGCTTATTTCTTGCATAGAAAATCATTCTCTCCTTGGATGGGCTTGTTTCGGCTCCCGGTGATCATCACCGGGAGCTGTTTGTTATTGGGCTGTAGGATTAGTGCTTCATTTACATGATCGTTGAAAAATGTCATTCCGATTGGAGTTAACGGAATGGGGAATCCCTAATGCCCTAGTCAGAAAAGTGCGTTTTGTTCTAGCGTAGATGATAGGAAATCCTCCCCTTCGACTGGCTCAGGGCAGGCTCTTTGGTCGGAATGACAATTACAAGAACCTGCTTTACAGAGGAGTTGTTTCTTCTGCACCGGGTTCTTGATGGCGGTCATCTGAGAATTTAGACTGGTATAACTCGCCCGTCCGGGCATCCCAAGAGTAGACGACGATGGTGCCAGCCAATTTATCATGCCAGCCCTGGCGGCGATTGTCCACCAGCACCCACAAGAAGCCAATATAGAGGACAAAGGCTGAAAGATAGTAGCCGATGTAGCGGCGCAGGGCCTGCCAGAAGGTGATATTGTTTCCTTTGGTGCTGACGATGCGCAGGCCAAATAACATCTTGCCCGGCGTTTGTCCCAACAAGGTCCAGAAAAAAATGAAGTAGAAGGCAGCTATCAATATAACGGCCGCGCCGGTGACAAGGAATTGTAAAAAGCTCGAGCTAATACTCTCCAAGAGGCCGAATTGGAAAAAGTTGCTAAGTGTTTGGATAAACCAGGCCAGGAAGACGAACATCACGGTGATCGCCGCGATGTCCAGGGAGAAGGCTAACAGGCGGCTGACAAATCCAGCGTATTGACCTTTCAAGCTATCATTATTCATAGGCAGATCTCAGCTTTCTTCCTGGTCGCCGGCCGTTGGGGGTGGGGCGAGTTCGCGCCGCGGCTTTCTCCTGAGTAGCGAGCGAGCCACGCTTTCGGCCATCATATCGCCGCTAACAGTGCGGGTGCGCACCACGTCGATCGCGTCCTGGGTGAGGCCGGCGCTCTGTTTGCGGACCAGATCCTGCAAGGCCGGCGCCTCGCCCAGGCGATCCATGAAGGTGTTGAAACCTTCTCCACCGGCCGTCATGGCCAATCTACGACTGCGATCTTCTTCCAGGCGGCCCCGTTTCAGCCAATGCTCGGCGACCGTTTCACCGCGAGCGACGAGCTTATCAAAACGAGAACGAACCGGGGTCAGGCGGGGATTCTGATCCAATTGCCTTTCTACAGGCGCCAGGAAGGCGGTGCCGGTCCGGCCGACAAGGTTCAATGCTTGCCGGCCGCGCCGCAGCGAACGATCCTGGGTTTCGAACAAAATGCCGATCAGAGAATTTCGTATAGTTACCGATGCGTTGGCCTTGGAAACAGGAGCGTCTTCAGTTTCGCCTGGTGGGGTTGGGCCAGGTGTTTTGGCTTGTACAGAGGCCTCCCACTTGTTCAAGTGGATTTGCAATTGATCCCAACCGACCAGGGCGCCGCCGACCAATAAGCGGGTGAGGGAGCGCAAAGTCGAACTCTCTTGACTGGCCCAATCAGGGTCTTGCCCGGCCGGGGGCGGCTGGATCTCTTGCTCGGGTCGGTTATCACTTTCAGCGGTAACGACGATCATGGTCATTCACTTCCTTCTCAACGAGCCGGTAACGTGCTGATAGCTATAGAAAGATTCAATCGTGAAAACAGTAGCTGTTTCAGAGTGAACAAGTTCACTCATGGTGATTCACGGACTTTTGTTACTAAAATATTGAACCGTAAATCACTATAATCATAAACCTTAGTGGGGGTAAATTCAATGATCTGCCCAGCAAGGTGAGGATTCTGGTGTGGGGACCGGCGTGGGGCACAGACATTATTCAGGCAGTGGCTGACCGGGTAGATACGTCGGCTATTCAATAAAAATATTTCGCATAGTCATGTACATTAGACCTATGTCGCCTGCTGCAGCGATTGCCGGCAGCGAGGTGGGGACTTGCTAAGGCTGTTTCTGGTCGGGAAATAGCTGGCGTTCGGTCCAGGTCTCTTTGCCGGGATCCAGGTGGCTGATAGCGGCTTCTAGGTAGGGCAGTAAACTCTGGCTCAGGTAGCTGCCGATGCCGTTTTGGGTGATGTTGTCCAACGTCCGGCCGTAGCTGTCCAGGATCTTTTCGCCGAGGAGATCGGCGCCGGTCTTGCCGGCCGCCAGGCCGGTTCTTCCCAGCGAGGAGACATTGGCGGCCATCACGCCGCCTACTTCCTCCAGCGATAGATCTTGTTCCAGGGCGACCTTTTCCATGCGCTGCCAGATGGCGTCAAAGCGATCGAGCAGGGGTTGGCTGCTGGAAAACATGCGGCCGTAACTGGCCGATAGGTCGCTGGCCACGACGGTTAACTCATCCTGGGTGATGGGAGGCGTATCGATGGCCAGGGCGCTGGCATGGGAAGCGACTTGCACCGCTTCCATAATCTCGACCAGGCTATTGGGCTCGCTTTCTTGGTTGATGAGCTCATTGTCCTTGAGTTGGTCGGTCAGGCGGCCTAAAAACACCTTGCCGCCTCCGGCCGCATCGCTGGCGATAGCGAAAACCCAGACGGGTGAGAAGCGTATGGTCAGCAGGCCGATGGCTTCCAGCGATCCGCCGACCACTTTCCTGCTCAAATAGGCGTCGCTCATGCTTTCCTGGAAGGCCAGCTCGGCCGGTTGCACCTGGGCTAGCCGGGTGATGAGAAAGCGCTGCAAATCGCCGATGGTGACCCGGTAGGTGGTCGATTGGCGCAAGACATCGGGCAATAGCGTTTCGGTCAGCAGCAAGCTGGCGCCGCCCACCAGCGCGGCCGCGGAACGAATCGTCCGTTCAGGCAAGGAAAGAAAATAATTTTGTCCAAATAGTGCCATTTTTTCTCCTCGATTTTCTGTATCCCAGGTCAGACTCTTTACGACAGGAAGTATTGCTGTAGG
>JAHEJP010000334.1 GCA_024638855.1 Chloroflexota bacterium | reverse complement strand
CCGATAACTCAGAAAGATGGTCCAACCTTGGTAACATTGCCCGGCGCGGCGAATCGCGGTACTGTTAGGCTACTATCTCTTGAAGTACCATATCCGTGGTGAAACGGCTAATAGATCGATGAAGGATTCAACGCTGCAGTTTATGGGTCTCATATTCGCCTTGTTCTGGGCCTGTGCTCTTTCTGGTTTGGCTCAATTTATATTTAACCCCAATATCCTCATTCTCATAGGTCTATATTTGCTGGTGGCCTTCATCATATATTTTGGCTTTCTGCGCCTGATGCAACGCCGCAGGTGAAGGGGAATAACTTGGATCTCAATAATTACACTGAGGAATATGGCTGAATTATGTTAACTAAATTACTCGTTTTGGAACTTGTTTGCACCGGTCTGGCCCTCACCATTGTTGCCGCAGCTTTTATTTGGCGAGCTCGGCAACGATAAAGTCCGGCCGATCTTTTCATGCATAGCCACTACCGTATGTTACAATAGGTGCAGCATTGGAAGCATTCAAAATTTGATAAAATGCACCTGAAGTAGCAGCCTGTTTTGACTAATCGATGTTGAAGTTTACTGAGTCGCCCCGAAGACTACTACCCCTCTTCTTATTGTTTCTGTTACTGTTAACGTTTTTCAGCGGCCGCAGCCTGGCGCCGGCAGCAGCTTTCGATCAGAATCTGTCTCCGACAATCGATCCCATGTTGCCTAGGGTCCTAATGCCCATCATTCGTGGTGGCCGGAAGCCATTGCCACCACCCGTTCCAAAATCCGGCGACCCTCCCCTTAATTTCGAGGCTATAGAGGCTGCTTTGATGAGCCAGGGCCAGGTATTATCCTTTAACAAAATTGGCTTTCATCTCGGTTCCGGCCGGTACAATACCGATCTTGGAGATTGGATGGAGAGCCTCGACGCAGCCGGGGTACCGTTCTTCTTGAAGAGCGCAGACGACGACGGTCGTCTGCTAGAAGCTCAGGCGCTCATGCAAAACAGCGGCCTACCTCATACACTGGTCTTCAGGCTGACCACAGCCGGGCAGAATGACGGCAACCAATACGATGTCCCGCCTTATCACCTGGACCCTGTCACCGCTGCGTCCGTACATTGGCAGATACATAAATCTAAATTACCGGCCGGTCTGGATAAAGATAAGGTCTGGATCGAGACCATCAATGAGGTTGATAAAGGACGCTCTGAATGGTTAGCACAATTCGCCCTGGCGACGGCCAATTTAGCCTTGCAGGATGGATATCGCTGGGCCGCCTTTGGCTGGGCATCCGGAGAACCTGAACCCGAGCATTGGAGTTCCCCGGCGATGCTCGACTTCTTGCGATTGGTTGCCCAACATCCCGACCAATTGGCGATTGCGCTGCACGAATATAGTTACGATGTAGATGATATCGGCAATGTATACCCCTACTTTGTAGGCCGCTTTCAGTTCTTATTCCAGGCCTGTGACGATCATGGAATCGATCGGCCGACTGTATTGATCAGCGAATGGGGCTGGGAAGCATTTAGCAATCCCGCTCCGGCAGAAGCGTTGGCCGATATCGCCTGGGCAGCCAAATTGTATGCTGCTTTTCCCCAGGTAAGAGGCGCGGCGATTTGGTATTTGGGTCCAGGATTTTTGGGAATTGCGGAAAAATACACCGAGCCCCTCATCTCGCCGCTGACTAATTACAGTCTGGAAAATTATTTCGAAGTGGTTCCCGGACCTGGCCTAATCGCGCCGGACCTTTTAGCTCCCTAAATCCCCACTCGAATCTAAATCTCAAGTGCAATTGCGCAAATCTTTATGGAATGACATGCGATCCCATAAGCGCAATTGCCTAGAAGTAAACCGCTGCTGAAAAGGTTCATTACCGAAGAATTGATGACGGTTTACTCAATCGGCCTGACTCAGAAAATCATCTAGGGGATCCTCTTCTTCCTTAACGTAGGTCCTACGGGTGCGACCGCCCTCTTTCGGGTTTTCAACCATACCCATTTCGTAGAGCGCTTCCATCAACCTGGCTGCTCGAGGGTAACCGATCCGCAGTCGCCTCTGTATCAACGATGTCGAGAGGCTATCATGCTTCTTTGCAAGCTCGATGGCCTGCTCCAACATTTCGTCTCTGTCATTGATAAAACTCTCGCGAACGATCAACTTTTCCCAAGGGGCATCAGCAGCCAACTCGTCTCGATCGACTTCGGTCGCAACCTCGGAAGCAGCCCTGGCTGCTCCTTCTCGCGACTCGGCCGGCAGGTAAAAAGCTGGAACCGGTTCTGAATACTTTTGCCAATGGCTGACAATAGCTTCGATTTCATGATCGCTCACGAAACATCCTTGTACCCGAACCGGTGCATTAGCATCCGGCGGTAAAAAGAGCATATCACCCTTACCCAGCAAGTGTTCAGCCCCTACGCTATCTAATATCACTCGCGAGTCAATGCCAGAAGTAACGGCGAATGATGCCCGTGCCGGGAAATTGGCCTTTATGAGACCTGTTATCACATCTGTTGACGGACGTTGGGTTGCCACCACCAGATGAATGCCAGTTGCCCTGGCCATCTGCGCCAAGCGGCACAAGGTTCGTTCGACATCGGCCGGATACATGACCATCAAATCGGCCAGTTCATCTACAAATACGGCGATGTAGGGTAACTTGACCGCTTTTAATTCCCTCGCCAACCGGCGACTGCGAATTTTGCGATTGTAGTCCTTGATATGTTTGGCGCCAATGGCGGCAAATAGCTCATATCGGCGATCCATTTCCGAGGTGAGCCAGCGCAGGACGCCTATCACCCTATCCGGTTCAATCTCGACTTTGCCCAGAAGGTGCGGCATGCCGTTGAAGCGAATCAGTTCGACTTTTTTGGGATCAATCATCACCAGTCTTAGGTTGTCAGGCGTGTTATTGAAAACCAGACAACTGATCAGGGCGTTGAGACAAACTGATTTGCCTGAACCGGTTGTTCCGGCAATGAGCAAATGCGGTAAGGTAGCGAGATCGGTTGCGACAGGTGAACCGGCCACATCACGGCCTAAAGCGACGGCAAGCGGTGATTCCAGTATTTGGTAAGGTTCTGACTCAATAACTGACTTGATCCGCACCACACTCGTCGCCGCGTTGGGAACCTCCACGCCTACGATGCCTCTGCCAGGAACCGGGGCCTCAATACGTAAACGCTGCACTTCCAGCGCCAAAGCCAGGTCTTTTTGAAGTGAGGCGATTTGGTTAACCCGTACCTTGTGCAGTTTTAGTTGTCCGTCCGGTCCTGGCTTTTCGAGATAGCCTGGTTGGACGCCAAATTGCGTAACGGCCGGACCTCGCCGTATTTCAGTGACCGTTGCCGGTAGTCCAAAATCAGCCAACGTCTGCTCGATAGTCTGTTTTTTATGATCCACTTCTTCACGAGACATGGAGATTACGGCGCCATCTTCCAAGGCATCAAATGAAGGCAGTCCTTCATCACGGCCTTGAAACTGGGCTACATCGCTCGCCGAATCCTCGATGATAATGAGTTGGTCTTCGTCAAGTCCTGCATTGATTTCAGGAAGTGGAACCGTTCGATCACCAAAGGTTATGGCGGGAACAGCCTCTCGGGTGTCTCGTTGCGCCTCTCGCTCAGCGATATCTATCTCAAGCTCTTTCGACCAGATTTGTAGTTGCAAGGAGGTTCTATTCAACCATTCAATAGTCAAACGCCAGGTGATTCTTAATAATAAGACCAGGCCTGAAGAGAATAAGACAAAGATGAATAGGGCTGTTAAAAAGGGCCCTAAGAAGTCTACCAATGGATCCGATAACGCCCAACCGATCAATCCGCCACCACGACCTGCTAGAGCACCCATCAATCCACCACCAACGGCAAGATGAAGGAGTGCTAATACGGCCAATAACAATAGTTCCAGTCCGATCACCTGTCCGGGCTTCACGTGATAGGGTAATTCCAGCCTGCTGAGTAACAGGTATAAACCTAGTCCGGCAATGATCAGCACTAAGGGGTAGATCCCCCAGCCGGCTAATCGGCGTAAAAAAGTCGTCCACGGTTCCAGCAATCCTGAGGCCGTCAGGCCCAATAACGCCAGGAAGGTGAGCATAGCAGCCAGGAAGATGAGGAGCCCAAGAATCTCCCTACGCCAAGGTATAAGCTCCCTGATGAGCCTATCGTCCCAGGTAGATTGGGGTTGAACTTCCTTATTATTCGATTGGGACGAACGGTTACGCTTCGATCGGGCCATGTCTTATATTTGGAACAGTTGATTCGTTTTAATCATAATGACTATTTATACTACTTGTCCACTATGCTCAGATACTTTTTTCGAAGTGCCATAAAATAATGATAATATGGAAAGTCCATTGTGCAATAGCTGATCTCAGAGGTTTCTTATGGTCAATAGTCTATCTCAGCGACAAGTTCTCGACGCCATCGATACCGAGTGGCTGGGCCAGAACTGTACCTACTATCCAGTTGTTCAATCCACCAATGTTATCTTGAGAGAGATGGCGGATAGGGGTGAACCGGCCGGCACCTTGGTAATCGCTGACTACCAACATAAAGGAAAAGGCAGATTAGGTCGAAGATGGCTAGCGCCTTATGGGACATCATTACTATTTTCTTTGTTGTTCCGGCCCGACTGGCCGGCCGAACAAGCTAATTGGCTGATGATGATCAGTGCATTATCATGCATCAGGGCGATATCTACAACAACAGGCGTAATCACTGGTATAAAGTGGCCAAACGATATCGGCCTGGAAAAACATGGTTATTGGTCCAAGCTGGGTGGCATCCTACTGGAAGGAAATCTGACCGGCGATAGATTCTCTCTTGCTGTCATCGGGATCGGCTTAAACACGAATATAGTTGAGCAGCAGCTGCCGAAAGGGTATACGCCGGCGACCAGCCTGCTCGTCGAGACAGGCAAACCCGTCCCCAGAATCGGGCTGCTCAAGGAAATAGTAAAGAATTTGGAGCGTCTTTATACACAGGCAGAATCAGGCCATTCCCCTTACAAAGAATGGAAGGAATTATTGGTTGGCCTCAACAAAACTGTTAAGGTAAGTGATCCATACAACAATCGAATCGTTGAGGGCTTTGCCGAAGGCACTGATCCGACAGGACGGCTTCTTGTGCGAGAAAGCAATGGCAAGTTGCATCACTTTTCGGCCGGTGACGTTAGCTTGCGTAGTTGACAATTTATGTAAATTAGGGTAGCCTTGCCCTGTCCAGTTTTTATATACTTTTCCGGAAGTTTGGGAGGAAAATAGTGGACGAAGAACTTGATAGTCTGCGCGAACAAAGCACTCGAGCTAGCAGTGTTTATGATGATTTGGAAGGGGAACCGGTCAGCGAGGGTTCAGGTGGCTTTTTTAGCCAATTAACAGGTGGACAGAAGCTAATTTTGGCGCTTTTGCTCTTCGTAAATATTTTGACTTTAGCTTGTGTGATTCTGGCATGGACCGGGAATTTGAGCGGCATTTTTTAGCCACGGTTCGGGCAAAATTCTATTTAAGCAGTATAAGGAGAGCCAAAAGCCATCGGCCGATAACCATAAGCCTGGCACCAATTAAACGACGCAAAATCCAGTCACTACAACAATCTCAGCTATCTGGCATCAGGAACTGTTCCCCATTTTCTTCTTCGGTCGTGAATATATAACCGCGCCTCCATGACCAGCGAAATTCTTCTCGTTCTATTCATTATCCTAGTCGCGGTTGTCCTATTCGTAAGCGGACGGCTTCGAGTTGACTTGGTCGCTCTG
>JAHEJP010000333.1 GCA_024638855.1 Chloroflexota bacterium | reverse complement strand
TCATGCCCGCCATCGGGTTATCGCTCTGCTGTTTATTCTTTTTATCCCCGTCATCCTTTTTGCTCGTACTCGGCGTCAACAGCTTCTGAGAGATAAACATCGTACCAAAAACAAGCACCGGTAACACATAGTAGGGATCAGGCTGGGCCAAATTAAGCCACAAGAATTTATTTGGAATGGGCAGGGCTGTTCCCACGTTAACAAATTGATCGACCACAGCATATATCCGGTCTGTCAACTCAAACAATGCCTGGGGAGTCGATCCTAGAAGAGTAATGATAGCCCGGTACAAACCGATCAAAATTGGAAATTGGATCAAAAGAGGTAAGCAGCCGGTCAAAGTATCGGTTGGATTGTAGCCGATCTTCTTGAACTCCTCTTGCATCTTCTGAGGATTATCTTTGTACTTCTTCTGAATCGCCTGGATCTGGGGCTGCTTTTCCTGCATCTGCATGCTGCTGCGCTGTTGCCGCAGGTTTAAGGGTAAAGTAACCAGGCGAATGAGCACCGTGAATACGGCGATCGCCAAGACGAAGTTGTTGCCGAGAATATCGTACAGCAACATCAAGGCATTCGTCATTGGATTAACAATTATTGTGTCCCACATAAGACAATTCCTTCAAAACGATCTGCTGGGCCGTCCGGCCGCTGTCAAATCGTACTTAGCCTTCTTCCAGCGTTTCTGGCGTAAATGTCCAGCTATTATTGGGATCATCGAGCTTCATTACTTCGAGGATCAATGGTTGATCGGCCGTTTGCATAGCCACAACGATGGAGCCATCGCTGATGACCGGTGTTGTAAACAGCGGCGCCATTGAAGCGCCATCTTTCAATGTATCTTTGCGCCAAAGTTCGTCGCCCGTTTCGGCCGAAAAAGCATAGAGAGTGCCTGTCCGTGCTGCTGGATCCAACTCCGTATTACCGGCAGCGGCGATGTAAACGACGTCTCCTTCTACCACCGGCGCAGCCACCAAATATTCACCGGTAGCCACTTCCCATATCGATTCGCCACCCTTGGCGCCAACCGCATAGACATTGCCGTTTAGATCGGCATAATAAACGATATCCTCAGCATAGGCTGGTGCTCCCCAAACAGAGCCTCCGGCCGGCGCCTTCCAACGGATATCACCGCTGCTCATTTCAAGAGCATAGGTATTTTTGTCGAAGCTGCCAACGTACAGCAGATCGCCATTCAGCACCACTTTATCGGACACCGACCCGCCGACATCGGTGCTCCACAATGGTTTTCCCGTCTCGACGTCCAGCGCATAGACGCTCTTATCCAGCGATGGTACGTAGACGATATCACCGTCATTGGCCGATTGTCCCCAAATACTATGCCCAGCTTCAAATGGATCATTCCATAGAGGTCTGCCACTTTCGCGGTCTAAAGCCAGGACGATATTGTCGGCCGTGCCCACAATCACCCGGTCTTCAAGTTGCAAAGCTTGGGCGACTATCCGGTCTTGGGCAACTTCACTTTGGGTCCAGGCGGTAACTGGATTCGAACCTAACAATTCCTCGAGGGAGTAAAAGCTTACCTTCACCCGTGGGTTAAGCATTCCCCCTGATGCCCCGTAATCGCCAAAAACAAGCTGGCCATCCTTCACATCAGGTGATGCAAAAAACTGCAGACTTGCATTGGCATCGGGCGGCGTATAATCCCAAAGTTGCTCTCGAGAATCGATATCAACGGCGATAACGCCAGGACCATAAGCAACAAATACGAGATTGTTCTCACCCGCGGTCATTCCTGGCCAATTCTCATTGGCAACGCGCGTTCCACAGGCGGTCAAAAGAAATACAACTACAATGAGTAATAGGATTAGCGGCTTTGAGGCCGACTTTTGCTGTTTGTTCAACTTCTCTCCACTTTATAGTGATGCTTTCCCATTTATGGGACCGGATCATAACCTCCGGGATGCAATGGGTGGCAGCGGCCGATTCTTTTAATTGCCATCCATCCTCCCTTGAAGAGGCCATGCTTATCAACGGCTTCATAACCATAGTGGGAGCATGACGGAGTGAAACGGCAGCTGGATGGCAACAACTTAGAAAAAGTTAACTGGTAACCACGAATTAAAAATAAGCCAATATATTTCATAATCTATGCTTATCCCAGAAGCTGGGCCATTTGGCGTTGGCAACTGATGGGGTAATGATACGCCGCGGCTTTATCTCTTCAAATATTCCTAATTTGGGTTAGATCCTGACTAACTGTCTCGCGCTTCGAGTAGATCGGCCCGCCATAACAATTGGCTAACGGCATCTTCTAACTCGGCATATTCTGCCTTGATCATAGCATAACGGACAATGATGAGTATATCCCATCCCGGCTGGATCCTGTCAATACGGGAGCGCACAACTTCACGAAGCCTTCGCTTAATCCGGTTTCGGGCTGTCGCCTTACCAAGTCGCTTGCTGGTCAAAAACCCAAAACGGCTGACCTGCTCTCCATTGGCTCGGACTATTAGTATGGCTAGAGGGTGGCGAAATTCCTGCCCTGACCGGCGCAACAATTCAAAATCGGCCGAGCGCCGCATTCTGTAGCGACGTTGCATAAACTGATAGCCAAGATATCTTTAACGGCCGGCTTGAAGTACTCCCGCCGTAGCCTATTTGTGCTTGCCTCCGGTGGCTTGTTTCATCGTCCGGTAACTTGCCGCACGGGTACCGTTCCAGTTCACGCGCTTGACATGATTATTCATACTCACGCTCATCGTCTTGCGACCTTTCGAGCGCCGGTGTTTTAGTACCCGGCGTCCGCCCTTCGATCGCATACGTTTGCGAAAACCATGGACTCGCACTCGGCGGCGGATCTTTGGCTGATAAGTCCGTTTTGGCATCGATTATCTTCTCCCAAAAAAACAAGGGCTTATAGGCCCTTGGAAATTAACCATTCGCAATCGTGGGGGCGCCTACTTTCACACGAACTCAGATCGCCCGCCTTCACCTTATTTTAAGGCGAAAGATGATTATACATGACCACCGGGGCGTGTCAAACATTTTAATGTGGTTTTTCGTTATCCAGACCTGTCTGCGATCATCATTAAATTCGTGTTTGCCGCCCATACTACTCTCAATTAATTTTCACCAATCAGTTGGATTGGGCGAACGTCCATTCTCACGAACGATGTTGGCTCCGAGAGCACGAAGTTTTTCGTCAATTCGTTCATAGCCCCGGTCAATTTGTTGAATGTTGTGAATCGTGCTGGTACCTCGGGCGCACAATGCCGCCAAAACCATGGCCATACCAGCGCGAATATCGGGGCTGGTGACGCCTTGGGGATTGGCGTAAAGATGGCTGGGTCCCTGAACCAAAACCCGGTGTGGGTCACAGAGAACGATTTTTGCACCCATGAAGACTAATTTATCCACAAAGAAGAAACGGCTCTCATACATCCAATCATGCATGAGGACCGAGCCATTAGCCTGGCAAGCCATGACGACGGCAATGCTCATTAGGTCCGGTGGGAATCCAGGCCAGGGATGGGGTTTGATTTGCGGGATTCGCCCACCTAAGGCCGGGACGATCCTCATTGGCTGATCAGCCGGAATGATAATATCTTCGCCCTCCTCAAGCCAGCACACGCCAAGCCTTTCAAAAACCTGGCCGATCATGCCCAGGCTTTGAGCTGCCGGCCGCGAGCAAGCCCCATCTATCCGGACCTCACCTCCAGTTACGGCCGCCGCACCAATGAAGCTGCCGACCTCAACGTAATCTGCGCCGATGGTGTATTCACCACCATGCAGCTTATCCATACCGAAAACCGTCAATCGGCTGGTGCCAATGCCCTCAATCTGTGCTCCAAGACTGCGAAGGAAGAAGCAAAGATCTTGAGTATGGGGCTCACGGGCAGCGTTGTCGATGATCGTCTCCCCTTTTGCCAACACGGCCGCCATGAGCGTGTTTTCCGTCGCAGTGACGCTTGCCTCTGCCTGCAACAAATATCCGGCTCCATGAAGCTTGGGAGCTTTCATATGGAATGTGCTTTGCTTGTCGAGTGTAACCTCTGCACCTAGGGCTTCCAAGCCTTGAACATTCGTATCCAAAGGCCGGCCACCTATTATGTCACCTCCAGGACCGGGCATGGTGATTTGTCCCATTCTGGCCAGCATCGGACCTGAAAACACGAATGAAGCTCGGACCCGACTGGCTAGATTTGTATCTATCTCGGTTTTGCTGATCTCAGCCGCGTGAACGCGCCAACTTCCCTGCCCCAATGGGCTAACTTCAGCGCCCAAATCGGCTAAAATTGTCAGAATGGTTCGCACGTCGGCAATGTCTGGAATATTGTGTAGAATGACTGGTTCGTCGGTCAATAAGCAAGCAGGTAGCAACTTCAAAGCGGCATTCTTATTTCCGCTGACAGTAACGGTGCCTTTAAGCTTGTGACCTCCTTCAATGATTAATCGACTCATATTGAAATACCTCTTCCGCAAGCCCCCCGCTTGGGCATTGTCGAGCTGATTCTAACGATCGTGATCCGGCCGGTCAACCAACTTTATACCTACGATCAGAGATATTGAGATCTTTAGGCCTGTTGGGATAAACTAGGACCACAATGCCTTATATTAAACTGGAAGAGCAGGCCATCTATTATGCCAGGCAAGGGCCCAAAGATATGAATCGGCGCCGGCTAGGAAGTATGCCGGCCGTCATCCTAATCCATGCTGCAGGTGGCAGTCACCTCGATTGGCCGCCCCAATTACGGCAGATCTCTGGGACCATGGTCTATGCCATCGATCTGCCCGGTCACGGACGCTCTACAGGAGAATGCAGGTCTTCAATCGAAGGGTATGCATCGGATTTGTTTGCTTTCATCAAGAGTTTGAGTCATGAGAAAGTCGTCCTGGTTGGCCACTCCATGGGCGGAGCTATCGTCCAATCCATCGCACTGCAATATCCGGCGTTACTATACGGTCAAATCTTGATCAGCACCGGCGCTCGGCTACGAGTCCGGGAAGAATTCCGGGCTGGATTAGCAACTGATTTTGCCTCGACGATTGATTTATTGACCCGTTGCCTCTGGGCAGAAGAGACGCCTGAGGCCTTAAAGACGTTCAGTCATCAGACATTATTGGCCCAAAACCCAGAGGTGATTCAGCGCGATTATGAAGCCTGTAATCGCTTCAACATCATGGAAAGATTGGTGGAAATGACTTTGCCAACATTGGTCATTTGTGGAACTCAGGACCAGATGACACCCCTAAAATACAACCGGTACTTATCACAAAATATAGCCGGTGCACGATTGGAAACCATTGAAGGTGCGGGTCACATGGTCACGCTGGAACGTCCTCTCACCGTATCGAAATTGATCCAGACATTCCTGCGGGAAATCATACCTGAGTATACAGAGGGCGAATGAGGTGAAAATACCGTTCCGCTGGTTACCAGACAACGGTTGACCTTGTGGTGATTATTCTAAATAAGCGCACAAGGCATGGCGTAACAAATGATCGATGGCGGCAATGGCCCGACCGCGGTGGCTGATCTGGTGCTTTTCGGCCGCAGGTAATTGGGCCATCGTCAGATCACGGTCCGGCAAGTAAAAAACCGGATCGTAACCAAATCCACCTATCCCTGATGGCTCCCGTGCGATCATCCCTTCACAGACGCCATCGGCCGCGCCGATAAATCCTTCGCCATCAGCCAGAGCCACAGTACAGCAAAAACGGGCCGTTCGTTGATCCCAGGGCACATCGGCTAATTCGCGCAACAATAATTCATATCGTTGCCTAGGGTTTAACC
>JAHEJP010000332.1 GCA_024638855.1 Chloroflexota bacterium | reverse complement strand
ATTGCGGGCTTGTCTATAATGAGCCTGTAATCGAAACCCTCAGTATAGTTACATTGTTGAGCAATGGCAGCACAGTGTTAGCTATCACCTCTCCCCCAGAACCGGCAGAAGCTATTGTCGACTATTGTTTCAATGAGAATCGGGTTGGCCTCGACTACCTCAGCTTTTGCGTCGGCTATTATGGCGAGATAGAGGATGCGGTGCCCCTATTTGACGAAAATGGAGTCTCCCATGGGGATTTTAAGGATTTGGGGACTATTTATGTGTAGGCTTTTCGCAACGCGGATAATATACAGCTTGAATTAACAGCGCTCCACAGTGAATAACAACTTCAACAGACTGTCAACCTGATAGAAGACCGATCCAATGACGCTAAATTGTCAGCCACCATCCAGCAACATATCTCAGAAGGGTTCATGAATCTCTAGGTCGCTAGTTACTGATATTAGAATGAGCGGTCTATTAATAGAGGAGCTAATAGGAGGCGCGTGGATGAAGCTCAATGCTGCTAACCGTATCTGTTGCCAGTGTGTTTATGTCAACGCGAGTTGACGTACCCGCTAATAGATATGGGACAAATGTGTAACCTCCGCCAATGATTTGACCCTTCTCATCGTAGGCAATGGCCGATACTTTTAGATCCCTTAAGTCACGTCCAGACCGGTTTGTTATTAAGCCTGTCGATCGACTGAAATATTCACCTGGATGGAAATTGGCTCTGCCCACAGCAAATACGGGAAAATCCACATCCTGAATCACATCACCATCGCTGAGATTAACTACGATGGTAGAGACTCGAGACTCGTCATTAAGATTCAGGCTGCCTGCGATACCCAGGTTTTGATCTGGCAATATCAGAGCAATAAATTCTGATTCGGTAGAGAGAAGCTTTCCAACCTTATCATATAATTCAATGCGATATTCACTGTTCGTGACTGCAAAATCAGGATTAGGGTTGTTAACTGTGAAAGCATAAGCAACCCAATCTTGTTTCTGGCTAAAACCTCGTTTAATAACGGTCAACAGAGCGGTTGTTGGCTCAAGACGGGGTTGTGATTGCCCAGCTAACTGAATCAGTGGCAAAGCTCCCGACAATGGCTGGAAGGTAGCCGAGTTGTCCTCACTAGTAGCAAGAGGCTTTGAACCCGGAAGGGAGCTCGAGGCGAGTGCTTCCTCGACAACGAAAGTCTGCTCATTTTCCAAGTTGGCTTGCTCTCTGATCCAAAATGGATGCCCCAGGTCTTCGATTAGGTTTGCCACGGATTGACCAACAAGGGAAAGGAGTAGCAAACTCCCAAAAAAAAGCCAAATTGGTGGAATTCGATTAAGATGTGAGCGAACCATCAAAAGCACACCCAGATAATTCAAACGTCGTGCTACCCAAAAATCGTGACGACTGACGATGTCGCCAATAAATATTTGGGGCCGGTGTAATTATTCGATTTTGAACTACTCTGCGATTCAATCACTCGACATTAGCGCCAAGGGCGATAGCTCCTGCTAAATGCCGATTGAAAACTGGCAGACGAGAAATTACGACTTGCCAATATCCTATCATGCAATATCACCAAGTACTATATGCCAAATGTCTTATTAGCGGGGTTCGCCAGGGCGTTTCAATATCCATTGGCGCCCTTCAACCGGTCGGTTGCGGCTGCGACAACTCATCTATCGAGTGTCTGCTCATCGATGGCTACATCGCGCGATCCTCATAAGCGGTTATTCAATTGTTGGGGTTAATGGGGTTCAGTCAGGTTATCTTCCAGTTTCTTTCTAACCGTATACTGAGCTATAAATCTGTTCGATAACTTCCTCAGCATTCCAATGGTTCTCTCCATCTAGCAGGATGGTCTTGGGATTGTTAAGAAGCCAATCATCATGAAGATTTTCAAGCTGTTGTAGGTAATCGAGCGGAATTCCCTTTTCCTCTTCGCGGCCACGTTCATGAATACGATTCAGGCACACTTTTGCTGGCGTACGTAAATAAAGAATAGCATCTGGCTCATCGCAATATTGGGCAACTGTGAAATCCCACATGCCGCAATAAAGCTGGAATTCGGTTTCAGAGAACAAGCCAGTGCGATGACAGTTTTCGGCAAATACATAGCGATCACAATAGATGGATCGCTCGAGAATCACGCGCTGATGGTCAGTAAGTTTCGTAACCTCATCCCAAGTTTTGGCCCTCGTGACAAAGGCGCAAATCTGAAAGGTAAAAGCCCAGCGATGAGTATCGCTATAAAAAAGGTCCAGCATGTTGGCGGCAAACCCTTCACGCCATTGGGCGGTAGGCTCTTCAACAAATCCAAAAATGCCTGAGGCAGCAATTTTCCGACCAACAGTGGTTTTGCCAGCACCGATGTTACCTTCTAATAAAACCATCAATTTACCGTTGGAATTCATTCTTGTGTTCAAACATTCCTCCTCGGTTGAAGGCATTCAGCGGCCAGCGATACTAGGCTGGCATTTAAAGGATGGAATCTAACAGTCGCATATTTCATCTGGTTGGACAGCGCAATGATAGGCTGAGATTATCCCAGGGCGGTTGAAAAGATGGCTAATTGAGACCTCTTATCGCCTGCCGCTAGCGGTATATGGATGCCCTTCCCATTCGTGGAACTGCTGCGAAAAGGATACGCTTCAAATTTTACCTCATCGTTCCGGGGCAACGCCAGATCAATTATTCGACGTGTGTTTGGAATATCATGCATGTTTTATGGCAAAATATTAGGAAATCAGTCCCCAGATTAGCCGTTTTTTCATCTAGTCGTCTCTGTCATAATGACTACTAGCTTCTGGTGCGACATGGCTATGGTCCTCCCCAGCAGTTTCCGGTCAAACCCTTCCAACCGGAAGCTGATACCCTCCTTTAGCAGAAGAGGCTCTCTGTCCATAAAAACAGAGGGCCTCTTCGATATTGGGCACAGCTCCAGATGAAAAAAGGTCTTGCTCGACAGCGAGCAAGACCTTCGTGGCACATAAGACAAAGGTGTGGGGTATTGGGAATGGGCATCAGACGTCCTTTGTCTCGCTCTGACAGAGAATAAAAACAATCGAGAAATACCGATCCGGATCAGAAATGAGAGTAAGGTACCGATAAGACTATTTATCCACCATCAACCATATGGTCAAGTCACAATTAATTTAGCCGACTGCATTTCTTAAACAATAGTCAGTTCAGCATAAAGGGGTGAAGGAAGTAATTCTGATGAAGAAGATAAACGGCAATAACAATACAAGCAGGTTTTTCACCTGTGTCATAAATAGTGGTCATGGACGATTTGCGTCAGTTGCGAGAAGAAAGTCTGCAACTAAAGCAGATGAACCAGACGCTCGGTGAAAGAGTGGCTGCTGCTGAAGTCCTTGTCAAGCAGTTAATCGAGCTATTGGCACCGCATCATTAGAGGGGCTAGGCTGCCATGTACGAGATTGATATTTTGCTCTGCTTCACGGCCTTGGTCCACGACTTCTGGGCCACCTAGATCAAGTATCAACTCTTGACCCACGCCTGGTGCAATGTCCATCACCTGCGGGACCTGACTGCTATCGTGGAAATCAACCAGCAGCGTTGGACTCCATTCATCACGTGTTTCTTGCAGGCAGCCAAACAACTGGTCGACGAAGCGCGTCTGGTGGTTGAAAACCCATTGCCAAAAAACCAGATTACACACAATCACCAGCTATATGATACGATTGTCTTTATGGGCTTCGCCGTAAATCCATTACCGGACGCTTAACCGCCGCCTGCAAAGCACAGGTGGCGTGCGAAAACCAAGGAACGCCATCTGGTGGAACCGTTTGCAAACTACAAAGTGACCGTTTAATTTCGTCCATGCTATTAAAGTGCTAGTTGGCAACGATCTCACTGAACGAGACATCAGGATGATGAAGCTTCTATAAAATATCTTAGTTTGGTTCCACAGCTTGGAAGGTGCTGAGTTATTCTGCGATCTGTGCAACTAGATTTCCACGATTCAAAACAAGGTCTCACTGAGTCGGGAGCATTAGGGTCTCCGTTTGAAAGAGAGGTTCTCATAACTCAACTTACACCTTTATAGTTACAATAAAATGTCGACATTATTGAATTTATCATTGAGATTCAATTGAGATCAGACGATTGAAGCTGAAAATAGTTTGAAGCCGAGAAACTTGCTATGAAGAAACACCTCCTTAAGATATTGGAACGACTCGGTCTATTGCGAGTCAGCTTTCGGGCTCTTGAATATGGAAAATCGCTACGATTTAGTGACCTTAACCGGCTCTCTGATGAGTCTTACCAGAGCAACCTGGAAGCCATACCAATTCCACCACGAAAGCTAATCGTCTTGGTAGCAGGAAGCGCTAGTGAACGTTCGTTTCTGGAGGGCGGTAGGTTGGCAGCTAACTCCATTCGTTCTGTATTGACTAAACACGGCATAGCTTTGGAAGAACTTGATTCAATGCTGGATTTCGGTTGTGGTTGTGGGAGAGTTATTCGTTTCTGGCAGGATCTAAGAAACATCAATATCAACGGTTCTGACTACAATCCTGAATTGGTTGATTGGTGTTTGAATAACATACCTTTCGGTCAATTCCAAACAAACCAGCTGACCCCACCTCTTAATTACGGTGATCGATCCTTTGACCTTGTTTATGCTTTTTCTGTATTTACGCACTTACCTGAAGAGTTACAGTTAGCCTGGATTACTGAGATTGCCCGAGTAGTTAGGCCAGGCGGACATTTAATCCTATCAGTTCATGGAAAATATTATCTCGAAATACTAACGAAAACAGAGCAGGAACAATTTAATAGAGATTTTTTAGTTGTAAACTACCAAACGGTCGCTGGTACAAACATGTGCAACGCATTTCATCCCCAGGGCTATATGGAGCGTACACTTGCCGCTCAGTTCGAAGTCATCGATTTCATCGCCGAAGGTGCCAGGGGAAACCCACGCCAAGACCTATACCTTCTGAGGAAACCATGATTTGTTCAGTATCTGGATTTTTCTTGTCTGGAGCTAGGTTTTGAGTGTTTTACGACTCAAATCAGGCTTCCAATAATTGCGGCCACCCAACACCCAGCCAGAGGTTCCATCCGGCATGTCCCTGAGCTACAGCCATTTCGTGAACATCTTCTGGGGCTTTGCCTGAACCGACATTCGTGTCATACCAGCAGAGATGCCGAATAGCGCGGCCGAAGTGGCACACTGGAATGGGAAAATTATCAACAAGTCAACAAGAGAAAAAGTAAGGTCTATGGCAATTTAATCCATCAGAGATTGCCACACCAATGCTATCACCTTCCACAGGTAAGCTGGCTGCCGCCCAAAGGTCCGTGGGTCGTCCGATCAATGTGTCGCAAGCCTGTGAAATTCAGGCGCTTTGATGCCATTGAATGTAGTCAAAGATAGCCTAATTGTTATCTTACCCAAAGAAGCAAACACATCGATTGCCACCAAATCGTTATTGTACACTTTGGCTGCAGACCACGCTGACGTAGGTCTGGGCTTTATTCATCATACCAGTCATGAATGAAAGAGAGCGCGACTATGAAAATATGAGAAGCTTCATGCTTGCGACGTCCATTACGTGTTGGTTTGTCGATCTATTCCAAGCGTATATAGGTTTTATATTTACTTCAATTCCTGGAACTAACACACAAGGTTAACTACGAATTCTCGTCATAACCAAAGCGCCAGGGAACGTCGTCCATAGCCAGGTCCTGGAGACGAGCCTGGCGAAGGGTAGCCAAATTATCTTGCATATCGCCAACGGTATCACCACCCAACTTCTCGATCATGGCATCGGCCAGTG
>JAHEJP010000331.1 GCA_024638855.1 Chloroflexota bacterium | reverse complement strand
TCAGGTCGCATAGAAACCCGGGTAGCGTCAAAATTACGTAACCTGGTGAAGATATCAGGAACGAGAAAGCCACCATGGACGTAGCCAGGAACGTCTTGATGTCGTTAATCGGCGGTACAATCAAAGAAGATTCGAACTCTCTAGATGGCGCTCCTTGAGGCGATGCCCCCAAGGAGAACCATGTCGAACACTTGGACATCATTTCTGAAGAGCCATTGCTCTTCACAAGTTGGTGAAGGTAAGTGAACGGCGAGTTCAATTCGTAGTCCACTATTTCACCATGAACATTGAATATAGGACACTCAGCGCAAACCTGCAACGTCGCGTAATGTTCCCTAAGGGTGATTTCCAGGGTTGGAGTCTTTCCCAGTCAATTTGGCCGCCGTTTTTCGGAGCTATTTGAAACAGTCGCTTGCCAACGAAATCAGATATTCATACCGATCTTCATGCATAAATTCCTGAACACCTAACCTAGCGCATTGAGCCCGTAATCAACTATAATCTTGCTTGGGATTAGCAATAATGGCAGAAACATTTCCTATTATCCAAACCAAACTGTACCGGCCGCCCCTCCAGGCCGATTTCATACCCCGGCCGCAGCTTTTGGCGCAACTTGACGGCTGGCAGCAGCGGCCGCTCACCCTGGTCTCTGCCCCGGCCGGTTACGGCAAGAGCACATTGGTCAGTGCCTGGCTTGAGTCGCTGGATGGTCCCACAGCCTGGCTATCCCTGGATGAACAGGACAATGATCTAGAAGTTTTCTTAACCTACTTCCTGGCTTGCATTCAGACATCTTTTCCTGGGGCTGTAGATGACACCGTGGCCCTGATTGGGGGTGCTGAACTGCCGCCGTTGCGCGTCTTGTCCAACAGCCTGGCGAATGAGTTGAATCGATTGCCAAAAAGACTTGTCCTGGCAATCGATGATTACCACGTCATCAGCAGATCGAGAATCGACGAGCTGTTGTCCGGATTTCTGAAGCACCCGCCCAGACCCCTGCACCTGGTCATCGTCACCCGTACCAACCCGCAGATCAACCTGAACCGGCTCCGTGCCCTTGGCCAGGTGATGGAGATCCGGACCCAGCAACTGCGGTTTTCAGTGCTGGATACGATGGAGCTGTTAGAACGACTATTGCAGGTTGAGGTGGATAAGTATGCTGCATCACTTCTCGAAGATAAGACAGAAGGCTGGGTGACCGGCATCCGGCTGGCTGCCCTGTCCATGCGCCACCGGGATAATGCCCAAGAGTTGCTCAGTCGTATAGCGTCCGAGCGCCGTTATGTATGGGATTACTTGATATCTGAAGTGCTTTCCGCCTTGAAGCCGGAAATCCAGGACTTTCTGGTCGAGACCGCTGTGTTAGACAGGTTCTGCGCGCCCCTGTGCGATGCGGTTGTGGGGGAGAGTGACGCCGAGAGCGGGATGCCTTTCGGTGCTTCGGCCGCTGGGTCCCAAAGTATTCTTGAGGCGTTGCGACAGGATAATCTGTTTATCATACCCTTGGATGGGCAACGGCGATGGTTCCGTTATCATCATTTTTTCCAGCAAATACTATTGGCTGAGCTAAAGAAGCGCTACAGTGAGGATGAGATCGCTGTGTTTCATCTGAAAGCCAGCTCCTGGTATAAGCAAGCTGGTCTGGTGGATGAGGCGTTGCAACATGCCCTGGATGCGGGTGACGGTCTTGCAGCAGCGCAACTGGTTGAAGAGAATGCACGTGCGCTACTGGACGAAGATCGGTGGCACGTTCTGGAAAGGTGGATGGCCAGACTCCCGGACAGTGTCATCAGGCAACGACCCCGGCTTCTGATAGCCAAAGCCTGGGTCAGGTTTCATCAATTTGCAATACAGTCTATCCCCCCTCTACTCAAGCTCGCTGAGTCGATCCTGGAAGATGATGTAACCGCGCAGCCGTTATGGGGAGAGGTCGACTTTTTCTGGGGCCATCACTGGTATTGGCAAGGGCAACGCACTCGTAGCTTGGACTTGCTCAATCGTGCCCTGGAACGGATTCCCAAAGCACACCATCTGGCCAGAGGAGAAGCTGAGCTTTGGTGGGGTTTGGCCAGTCAGATGTGTGGTCAGAAAGAAGAGGCCGTCCGGAGGTTGAAGAGATGGCTCTATGATGAACAGGAACCGCACCCTGGCCGCCAAACCAAGTTGCCGGGCTCTCTGATTTTTGTGTACTTGCTGTCTGGTGAGTTCAATGATGCAGCCCAAATGTCTCGGCAGCTGCATGAGCTGGGGACCAAGCACAATAATCGCTATATTAAAGCCTGGGCCTCATATTTACAGGGCCTCATCCACTATTATTGGAATGATCTGGATGGTGCGACTCGTCACTTCGACAAGGCGGTAAGCGACCGGTACATCCTGCATACGGCGGCCGCCGTCGAGAGCCTGGTGGGGTTAGCGCTTACCTATCAGGCTCTGGGGCAACCAGACAGCGTCGAAGCGACGGCGTCGCTTCTTCTCGAATATGTCCAGGGAATTAACTTTCCTGCCTCTATGACCGTTACCCGGTCATGCCAGGCCCGCCTTTCTCTGATGCAGGGAGACCTGGAGTCAGCTCTTCACTGGTTGGAGATGGCCGATCTGGCAACGGCTGATCAGCCGTCGGATCCCGGTGTTATGTTCTTTTGGCTCGAGGTACCCCATGTTACCCAGTGCCGGATACTCGTAGCCCAGGGATCGGCGGCCAGCCTGCAGGAAGCCGGAGAGAAACTGGCTGAATACGGGAAGATAGCCAAAGGCCAGAACAACACCCGCCAGTTGATTGACATTCTGCTGTTGCAATCTCTGGTCTACCAGAAGCAATCACAAAGTGATGAAGCCCTGGCTACTTTGGAGCGCGCCATCACCCTGGCTGAACCGGGCGGATTCATCCGGCCCTTTCTGGACCTGGGCTCCGAGATGGCGGAGCTGCTGGACCGCTTAAGTCAAAGGGGTGTGGCGCCGGCGTACAGTGCGCGGATACTGGCGGCCTTTCCGGATGAGATGAAGGACGAAAGTCCTCTGCAGGTGGCGGATGGTGCGGATTTATCCATTGCTGCTAGTACCCTGGAGCAAGCTCCTTCGTCGTCCTTGGTCGAGCCCTTAACAGCCCGAGAGCTAGATGTGCTGGCCCTGATGGCCCAGGGACTCACAAATAAGGAAATTGCCCAGAGGTTGGTGATTTCGCACGGTACGGTAAGACAACACGCCTACAATCTTTACCGGAAGCTACAGGTCAACACTCGCCAACAGGCCGTCATAAAGGCCGTCGATCTGGGGATTCGATTTCCCGAGTAATGCCGATCGTGCCGTAGCTCCCGCGCGATCACTTCAAATAATCCAAAACTACAGCCCCCACCTATAACAAAACTATAACAGATGTCACTTTTGCTGGCTGCCGGCATCTTATATCCTGTCGTCACAGCACTCAGGCCAATCGTCTATTGTCACCGAGTAGCGCTTGACTTGAAACGACCAAGAAATGGGAGATTTGCAATATTGGCCAGTCGTTTCCCCCTAGATAATACAGGTTGCCTTATTTCAGGAAGTGTGTGATGAAAACGCGATACTTAATAATCCCGACCATCTTGATGCTACTTCTTCTTGTTGCTTGCGCCGGCCAGGAAAACCAAGAGATGCAACCAACGGAGCAAACGACCTCCCAGGTCGCCGAGAAGCCAGATGGGACGCCAACCGATGGTGGAGCTGAATCAGCCAGTGCTGATTCTGAAGAGATTATGGCTACCATAGCACCGGAGCCCACTGCCACGCCGGGCCCTGTCTCCCGGGAGATAACGGAGTTTGTCGAATCCTCACGGTTAAGTGGAAGCACATTCTTAGGCCTAACGGCCGACAACTGGATCAATCTTGCTATCTCCATGCTGATCATTATCGCCGGCTACGTTATCGGCACCATACTGACCAAAGGCTTGATACATTGGGTAGTCAGGCGGACGTCCCCGGAGTTTGGTATCGTCATCCGCGAATCAATCGGGCCCCGTCTCAGGTGGCTGGTCATCATCACCGCCTTCTATATCGCCACCATACGTCTGGACTTTGTCAGTCCTGATCTAAAATCGCTGTCGTCCGATATTTACTTCGTTCTGGCCGTGATTCTAGCAACTCTCATCATCTTGAACCTGGTTAACTCGGGCCATAAATTCTACCAACAGAAATACGCCGCTCAGGGGCGCGGTGATGATCTCGAACCGGTTCTGATATTGATCAAGCGGGTCACACAAATCCTTGTGATCTGCCTGTCTGCCTCTATTCTTCTTACACGATTTGGCATCAATCTAAGTGCTCTGTTAGCCGCCTTTGGGGTTGCCGGCCTGGCTTTTTCCCTGGCTGCCCAGGATACCCTTGCCGATGCTATTGCCGGTTTCATCATCCTGATTGATCAACCTTACCGGATCGGCGACCGCATTGAGATACAAGACGAAGGAACCTGGGGTGATGTCGCCCAAATCGGCATCCGGACGACGCGAATTCGCACCCGCGACAATCGTTTGGTTATCGTCCCCAACTCTGTCATTGGCAAGAACCAGGTGATCAATTACACCTATCCCGATCCACGATACCGGATCCAGACCCATATAAGTATTGGTTATGGCAGCGATATAGAGGTGGTGCGGCAACTGATAGTAGATACGGTGAGCCAGGTTGAGGGTGTGTTACCAGATCAGCCCGTAGAGTCACTCTATTTGGAAATGGGTGATTCAGGCATGATCTTCCGCGTTCGCTGGTGGTTAGCATCCTACGAGGATACACGCCGGATGTTCGACCGGGTCAATACTGCTCTGCAAAACACATTTGACGCAAATGAGATCGAACTTCCAAACCCAATCCAAACGACGAAGTTGGAGGTAGACGATAGAACGGCCCTAAACCTGTCCCGGGCATTTCGGACTAAAACATGAGATATAACCGCCATCTATAACAAATCTATAACAGATGTCACTGTTAATGGCTGCCAGATTCTTATATCCTGCAAGTACGGTATTTACACTACTCGTCGGTCATCGTCAGGCGGCTCTTGGCAATAAACGAACTTGACACGGGAGATTTTGGATATGTCCGTTGAGAGAAAGCAAAGCTTATTCATCATCACCTATGCGGGCAAGGAAACGGCCGATAACGTCTATAGCACGCTGCGTGGACTGGAGAAGCAAGACAAGATCGACATCAAAACGGCCGCCACCATCAACCGTGCCGAGGACGGCAAGCTACGGCTGAAGCATCGTCGGCGGTTGACTTTGTGGAAGGACGAATTTGACGCTGGCTCCATTGGTTTGATATTGGCCGGCACAGGAGCTGGCAATATGGCCAGTGCTATCGTTGGCGCACTGATGGGATCACAAGGGTCAAAGCATCGTTGTGAAGCTAAAGCCTTTTTGGATGACAAACTAGGTCCTGACGATTCGGCCCTGGTTATCCTGGTCACCAACACCGACTGGGAAGCGATACAAAACGATGTCGGATATACCGGCGAAGAATTGGCCCTGGAACTGTCGGCCAAAGCTGAAAAGCAATTGGCTGAGATCGCGGCCGATGAGGGGGTAGCCGCCGCTGTTCAGGAATTTGTGGAGACAGAGGAAGTAGACCTATAAGGACCTGACCCAGGCGATTTTCGCGGCCAGGTCAAACGATTTAACCAAGGAGAATAAAATGACGACAAAATCAAATCCCACCCCAAACTATAACACCCAAATCCCTGAGTCGATCATGACACCGGATGAGGTGGAGACCAGGATCGGCACACTCGAATTCTTCGACGGAATCCCCACGAAGGAGACCGCCGCGCTGG
>JAHEJP010000330.1 GCA_024638855.1 Chloroflexota bacterium | reverse complement strand
ACTCCATGTATTCGTTGATCTCATTCAAATTCTTGCGTAAATCGTTGATGGAAATGCCGCCTATCAATTCGTTATCAATTTCCATTTCCGAATCCAGCAAGCTGCTGTCTCCCGATTCAAAACTGGCGATGCGCTCGCGCAAGATGGCCACAAAGTAACCCATCACGTGGACAATGGGCTCTTTGATACCGAAGAAGTAAGCATAGAGGTTGCGCTCGCTCACCCGGTAGCGGATCTGGCCGGTCAGCCCGATATTGAGCTGGTCCTTGGTCACCGCGTCCAGCATGGTGCCGTTGTGATTGGCGCTGGGCGTCTCCAGATCCATGGCCATGTTCATGGTTTCGGTGGCCACGGCCGCCTTGTGGACGTGCTCCCATGGCCAGCGGAAGTAGGGGCCGCCGGGCTGGATGACTTTCAACTGGGGGTAGACGTATCTTTGTTTATCCTTATCGTTCAAAAATTCGGCGATAGGGGCGTCCAGGGTGGTGGCCTTGCCCAGTCGTGATGCCCGGCCGAAGCTAGTCTTCACCGCCCGTTCGTTCTGATCCACGGTGAAGAAACCGGAAATCACGTAGCGAAGGGCGAACCAGGCTATGAAACCCAGCAGCACGCCGGAAGGTAAAGTAAGACAGCTCATGTTGTTACCTCCTTTAAATGGTCAAAAGTTAAAAGTCAATTGAGGTTTACGAATAACTTGTTAGTCTATATCATGTCCACCCCGCCTGCTGAGAAAAAACTTCGGTGGGCATCCATGTATTTGGATTTCCGCTCCACGCCTGCGCGGGAGCATGCACTGCGCGGGATTGACGACTTGTTCGTTGACCGGGTCATTTGCAAGACGAATAGGCACCTTCAAAGGATACGACAAAAACCTCTTGACGGGTACTAGGAAAAGAATACTAGTTTCATGCCCTAATCACTCTCTTGTTTCATTTTGAGCGCAAAGTCCACCTTTCGCTGTAACATAATGGCAGGCTGTGCATTATGCTAGGTAATGATTGGATAACAGCGGTATGGTAAGCAACCGACAACTCGTAAGACTGGCTCAACAGGGCGACCGCAACGCAGTGGCCGAGCTCTATCGCCAGAACCAAGCTCGCATCTACCGGTATATCGCTTACCGGGTGGGCGACACGGCCGTCGCCGATGACCTGACCGCTGAGGTGTTCGTTTCCATGGTGAAGAATATCGGCCGATTTGAAGATCGAGGACGGCCGTTTCTGGCCTGGCTATACACCATCGCAGGGAACATCGTCAAGATGCACTACCGCCGCCAACAGAAAGTGGCATTTGAACCGTTAGCGGATGAGATGATCGATCACGAAGCCAACCCAGCAGAGATCACCCAGCAGCGCCTTACAGGCGACAGGCTCATGGCAGCCATGCCCCATTTGAGCGAGGGGCAACGCCAGGTGATTCTGCTCAAATTTATTGAGGGCTTTGACAATGCCGAAATCGCCGGCATGATGGGCAAGACGGAAGGGGCGATTCGCGTGCTGCAACACCGGGCGCTGTTGGCTCTACGCCGGGTACTGGCCGAAGAGGTGGTTGTAGCATGAGCCAGCCTGATTTTTATGCCATCCTTGACGAATGCCTGGCTCGCCAACGCCAGGGAGAGGCGCCGGAGACCTGTCTGGCCGATTACCCGGAACAAGCGGCCGAATTGAATCCTGTGCTGGCCATCTCGGCCGACCTGTACCAGCTGCCACGCCTGGAACCGGCGCCGGCTGTCGTGGCTCGAGGCTATGAGGCGATGATGGATGCCGTCGGGGCCCAGGAACGGCCGTCCTGGTTGACGGCTATGCTGCTGCCGGCCGCCAAATTTTGGTCATCTTTGAAACCACTGAAGGCGGGCAGGCCGGCACTCGTCTTGCGATTGGCCGTGATCTTAGTGGCCATCATGATCCTCAGCAGCGCTTTCGCCATCACCGCCTCGGCCGACAGTTTGCCCGGTGATGCGCTTTATCCGGTTAAACGTTCCTGGGAAAACACACGCCTGGCGCTGAGCCTGTCTGAACCTTCACGCCAAGCGCTGGCGATAGAATTTGCCGAAATACGGCGCGACGAAGTGGAAGCAATCCTGACGTTGCGCCGGCCGGTGATCGTGGAATTTCAGGGGCGGCTGTTATCAACTAATGACGATACGTGGTTGATAGATGGGCTGTCCGTAGCAGTCGGCGATGATACCGAGGTTATCGGGGCGATCGTTGTTGGGCAGCAGGTTAGCGTCCTGGCCCAGGCGCGGGCGGATGGCCAACTTGCTGCGCTTCGGATCGTGGCCGATGCGGCTGATCGGCCTGACACGGATGTACCCATCGAAGAGTCACTACCAACCCGAGAAGTCCGGCCGACCCCTGAATCCACCTTCACACCTGAACCAACCGACAAGCCGACGCGCCGGCCGGCCCTTGAAGCAACGGCAACGGAGCCGACGGTGTCGTCGGAGCCCACGGTGTCGTCTGAGCCGACGGTGTCGTCTGAGCTGACCGTGCCGGCTAGCCCAACCCGTGATGTGAAATCAACGCCAGAGCCAACGGCAACGCGCCGGCCAGAGACGAATGTCGCTCCGACCGATGGGGGCACGGCGACGCCGGACGACCGGCCGACCGAGGCGGCCAAGCCCACCGACAAACCAACGCGTGATGCCGAGCCGACTGTTTCGTCTGAGCCGACGGCTAATTCAGACCGTAAACCGACGGCGACCCATGAAGCACGGCCGTCTCCGACGAAGCCATCCGATTCTGGCAGCAATTCAGACCGGCCGCAAAACAATTGATCGATCTCTCGCCGAATCAAGGAGGTTTGCCATGATCCGTTTATCTAAGAAGCTCTTATTCCAGAGTCTAATTCTTATCCTGAGTATTCTACTCGTCTTCATGTTATCGTCTTTGGCGGCCGGAGGAATTGTGGCTGCCCGGGCGGTGGCTACGGCCGACAGCCAGGTGCTGCCATCAGTCGGCCCCATCGATCCTGACTATGATCAACTGGCGGCCGACGCCAGCGTGACCGGCATGGTGGAAATGCCGGATGGAAGCGTGCCTCCCTTTGCCGTCAGCGTGGCTTTGTATAATGGCGAAGGGCAGGGCGAACGTACCCAAATCGACCCGGCCAGCGGCGAATTTAAGCTAGAGCTGCCGCACGGCCGTTATGATGTGATCGTCCACCCGCACCATGACAGCTATGCCGGCCCGCATCTGGAACCACTCCATCTGCGCCCTGGCGCAGTGGTGAACCTGGGCGCCATCACACTGCTGGCTCGCAGCGCGACCATCAGCGGCACCGTCACAGATAATTACGGGGAAGGCGTGGCCGGGCTACCGGTGACGGCCTGGCAGCGCGGCCGTCCGCAGCTGCTGTCTACCCGCACCGATCCGGATGGCCGCTATAAGCTGCGGGTCCCCGGCGGCACCTGGCATGTGCAACCGGCCCCGGGCCCGGATATGCCGTATTTCTACCTGGGCGAAGGGAAAACGGTTCGCGTCGCCCCAGGCCAGGTAGTTGAGGATATCGATTTCAAAGTCTTGAAGGCGGATGCCGTCATCGCCGGATTCCTGGTGACGGAAGGTGGCCAGCCGATTGATGAGGTGACAGGTTGGGCAAAGGCGGTGAATATTGATAACCCGGACATCCACGGAGGCGGGCCGATCCGTAAGGGTGCGTTCCGTTTACAGGTAACAAGAGGCGATTACCTGGTTTCGGTAGAGCTGCCGCCGGACAGCCCTTACCTGGCTCCTGAGCCGGTTAAGACGTCGGTGAAGTCTGGTGAAACGGTCACGTTAGAGATTCCTTTACAGAAAAAAGATGCGGCTATCAGCGGCCAATTGGTGGATCCTCGCCAAAATCACCGGCCGGTGACGGGCGTAGAGGGCGTCGTATCGGCCTGGAGCGGCGACCGTTGGGCGATAACGCGCATCATGCCGCAAACGGGCACGTATCGCTTGGGGGTCACCTCTGGGGTGTGGCATCTCAACTATCGACTAAACGACCGGGAGTATGTGAAGCTGGGCGGTGGGCAAAATATCCCGCTGGAGTCAGGACAGGTCGTGAAAGTGGATTTGCCCGTCACGCGCAAGGACGCGGCCATCACCGGACGGGTGCTGGCACCAGACGGGAACCCATTGCCGGGGGCGGTGGTCATCGCCCAGGGGCTCAGCGGTGAAATTCATGACTTGAGGCTGAGAACCCGCAGTGATGAAGCCGGCAATTTTCGCCTGCGGCTGCCCCACGGCCGCTACCGCGTGGGCGCGACCAACGGCGAGCCAGGCTGGATCAACCCGGTGGAAAACGTTTATGCCGTCAGGCCGGAAAGGGTGACCGATGGCATCGTCCTGCGATTCCGCGAGCCCAATGCGACCATCGGCGGAAAATTGACCGTCCTGAATACGGATGCCGAAGGAGAAGTCCTGGTCTGGGCCTGGACGGAGCGGGGTGGTTTCACCAAGGGCCGATTCCCGGTGGTACAGAGCGATACCGGCGGGCAGGCTAATGGCGCTTACCGCCTGGGGGTCATTTCAGGCACGACCTGGCACGTGGGGGCCGTTTTTGAAACGGATAATGAACTTTGGCTGGGGCGGGGCCTGGTGGATGTGAAAAGCAACATCGCCACCCTGAACCTGGAGCTCTCGGGTCCCTATCCCAAACCGCCACCGGTGGTCGTCACCTTTGATGCCAGCGAGGCGCAGTGGCTGACGCTGGCCGATGGGACCAAGTTGTTCATCCCGGCCGGGGCGATGCCTGTGGAAGGGATGGTGACGCTGCGGATCGTGCCCATCGCCACTTTGCCGCACCAGCGTCATGCCCAGATCGTCCGCTATGGTTACGCCATGTTCGCCACGGATGAATCGGGGCGGCCGATCGAAGAGCATTTTAATCTGCCTGTGCTGATTCGTTTCCGGTATGATGAACTTCATTTGACAGACAGTGTATTTCGGCTCAAACCGGCCTACTTCTCCACCACCACCAATGAATGGACATTCCCTGAATATTACGTCGTTCACCCGGATCGGAACCTGGTGACGATGGCCATCGATCACTTCACGGACTTTGCCCTGGTTGAAAGCCTGGCGCCTGAAGAAGTTTTTATACCCATGCTCATGCGCTGAAAAAGCGAACGGTTCCTGGCGATTGGCCAGGCCGGGCACGAAAGCCTGGCCAATTGCAGGTATGCCCTTGCTGTTTCAGGATTGGTTTGAACCAATTTGGTCCCCACGCCTGGCAGCCTGGGGTGTACGTTTGTCCCGTTGAAGCAATTGGGTCACTTCTGTAGAATAATCTTTACAGATGACGTTTCAAGAGGCAGATCAACAGTACGCTCGCCTGGTGCAGCAGTATCAGGCTGGTCAGCTAACAGCGCAACAATTCAACGAGGCCGTCGCAGCGCTACGGGTTCAAAGCCCGGATGGTAACTGGTGGACGATCCGGGCCCAGGATGGCGCCTGGCTATGGTGGAACGGCGCAGCCTGGCAGGAGGCAGCGGCGCCGACCGATCCGGTCGGCGTGCCTCATCGAAGGGGAGACCCTGTCTCTGCTGCACAAGTACCCCCACAAAAGAGACGTAGGCGCTGGTGGCTCACTTGTCTTGTTTTGCTGTTGGCGAGCGTTTGCTGCCTGGGATTGGTTGGCGGTGGTAGCTACTTGGCCGTACGAGCCGGCAGTATGAGCGCCATGCAGCTATCGGCCCAGTTGGAAGGTGTTGGGGAACTCAGCATCGCCAATACGGCCGACGAACCGATCACCGTTCGCCTCATTCGCCTAGACACTGAAGAAGGTGAGACGAGTATCGATAGTGATGCCATCGTGCCCTTTGATA
>JAHEJP010000329.1 GCA_024638855.1 Chloroflexota bacterium | reverse complement strand
GACAGGAAGGTGGAGGCAACTTGTTCAAAGGGCGGCTCCTCTTCAGGGGCGCTTTCGCCTGAGGCTTCACCGGCAGCTTCGCCGACCGGCGTTTCTCCCTCACCGCCCATCTCGCTTGCCAAGGCAGCCATGAAATCATCCTTGGTCATACCATCTTTCAGATGAAAGGCGATGATTTCATGCATCTCGGTACCCTTGTTGGTTACATGCAACAGTTGTTCTCCCTGGCCGATGGTACCCTGTACACCAAATGCATAGTCCACCAAATCTACCGATGCATCCGCCTCGGGGAGGACTGGCTCACCGGCCGGACTGCTGGCAGCAGCAATTGTCAGGTTGGCGATCATACCCTGGGCTGCGTCTGGTGGCGCATCTTCGGCCGCTCCAAAGGATAAAGCAACATAATTGCCCGGAGTCAACTCGACATAATAAGATGCATTTGCCGACGGTTCAGCGGAAACTCCTCCATAAAACTCCGCCCATTCTGGCGGACCTTCGGCTTCTAGCGCAGCCATGACGTCATCTATGGTCTTGCCCTCGCTTAGCTTTACCAAGATGAAATCGTGTGCCAACTCACCTTGGTTGTCGAGGGTGATGTGGGTCCAACCTGCTTCGAGACTCTCTGGCCCATCATATGCATACTCAGTGGCCACGAAGGTGACGGCCGCTGGTTCTACTTCGGCTGTGTCTGGAGCGTCCGGCTCTTGAACCACGGATTGCTCAACAGCGGCTTCTTGTTCTGGATCTTGGCCGACGCTTTGACAGGCCGAGATGATCAGAGCCAATATAAACAGTAAGACTAATCCTAGACGATAACATCGAGTTTTCATTTTTACCTCTCCTTCTGTAGTAGGGTTTGTATGCAGCCTGCTTGCGTAACTCGCAGGCAAGAATCGATGTTCATAATAACTTTCTATCGTCTTTAGATCGTTACGAAGAGGGTGTTTATTAGGCTCGATCGATGAAAAGTTCGGTAACGTTTCAAAGTTGGCAAATATAAACCGTGCGGAAAACTATTCCCCCTTGAAGATAAAACAGAATCATTTAGAGTTGACTCAATTGGGATGCGTGGAGATGTTGCATGAGAAGTTCAATAAAACGAAGAATTCACTTCATCCGGCTCTCCTCATATCTTGATATCAGTTGTTCTGGCGTGGTGCTGGCTATCACCCGGCCGATGACGTCGAGGGGCAAATCATCGAGTTTTCGAAAGCGGACGCAAGATTTACCCATATCAAGCTTCTTGCCGGCCTTCTTGAATCCCTCGACGATCTGTGTTTCCTGCGCAGAGTCCGCATATGCGCCCATCAGATAGAGAGAGTAATGTCTTTTTTGTGATGCCAAGGCGGCGTAGCCCAATGGTTGGTCGTTATAGGTTTCTGGGTAAGTCTCAAGGGGGATCTCGTAACTTATCATGCCCCAATTCATGGACTCAACGTAGCCTTCTGGCAGGTTTTCCAATATCGTTCGCCTGACCTCGGCAACAACATCGCGGCGATCTGGAGGAAGCTCATGCAAATATTCTTCAACCGTTAAAGCTGTGCTCTTTACCATCATCTATCTCCCTTCTGTTTATCTTACAAACTTTCAATATCAAAGACGGCAACCCGATCCCACTTGTCCATGTGATCGGCCAGGAACAGATGGTGAACCTCACCATCCTGGTAGCGGTCGTGGGCGGCTTTATCGGCAAATACAAATACCAGCCCATATGAGTATGTGTTTTCGACCACGTCACGGTGGGTATCGGCCGGTCGGCCGTAGTGGCTATACTGGATCGAGGGATCAGTTGATAAATGCTTCAATCCCTCCTCAAAGGCGGCCGAGACCTGAGCATCGATACTGTCCTTTAACCAGAAATAAACGTTGTGAATGTGCATGATTTTATCCTCGTTTGCTAAGTATGTTGTGCGATATCGAGTTACAATCTGGGTTTAAAGTTACCGACGTCAAGCAGCTTCATTTCCTTCATCCAGGGCGAAGTCGATGGCCTGATCCATAGTCATCAATTGTCCTTGTCGATAAGCCGCTAAAAAAACGCTCTCGCCGGCCGCCTGGCGAATAAGGGCAATTTCGGTCTCATATTCAGATTCTTCGACGGCGATCATGGGTGATTGATAATGTTGACGAATGGCCTCGGCTGCGCCCAGAAGGGCGATGGCGTGCTTGGGTTGTTCCATAACCAATACTTCGGCAGATCGCATTTTTGCATATTCGATGAAGGCCAGGCACTCTAGGCACCGGGCCAGGCCACCAAAATTCCCTTTATCACGCCAAACCAGCGCAGCCTGGCGGTACAGGTGGGCGGCCTCGTCCAAATCACCCTGTCTCCGTGCGGTCTCGGCCAAGATACTGCGTGGCACATTGGACATGTGCATATCGCCGATCTCATTAAATAAATCAAGCGATTGTTCGGCATGGCTCTGGGCAGCTTCATATTCGCCGGCATACATCCGGATCAGCGCAGCAATTTGGTGGCCCATGCCCAAGCCCCATAAATAGCGACTCTCGCGAAAAATGGACATAGCCTCTTCCCAGTCAGCCCAGACCATTTGTGGGTCGCCATTCATCGGACTACCCAAGGGCAAGGTGGACATGGCCAATATCCAACGATTACCCGATTGGCGGGCCAAAATTCTAGCCTCTTGGCCAAGCTTATTAGCCGATACCAGGTCGCCCATCAGGAAACTTGTAATTGCCGCCATGCCGCGAGCCGAGGCCAGCATCTGTAAATCATCCGTGCTTTCTAATAGTTCCCCAGCGCGATTCGCGTAATCGAAGGTTTGGGAATTCATGCCCAAACCAAGGGAGGCAATGGCTGCACTGACCAGAACAGATCCGAGCAAGCGCCTGTTCTCCGCTGGCACATCTGGGCCGATAAAATCTTGATGATTTTTCACTTCATCTAACACAGTTTCAATATTGCGCAGGGTTTCTGCGCGGGGTAGAACGATAAATATTTGTGAAGTTCCGATGGTTGCCATCTTAATAGCGGCGATTAAATCGTGTTCCAAGGACCAGGCTTGAGCGCTCCGCAAATTATCTGCTTCGGCCGCTAGATTCTCATTAAACACTTCAGGATTCAATTCGATCATGGCGTCTTCGGCCAGTCGAATTTGCTCCATGAAATAAGCCAGGTGGCGTTCCCGCACTTCGTTGGCTTCATTTTGAGCCGCTAACTTCTCCTGAGCGTATTGGCGGACAGTTTCCAGCATATGGTAGCGTAAGCCCCAATCGGTTTCCTCGGCTACGACCAATGATTTGTTCACCAATTGTTCCATCAGATCGAGCACTTCATATGCTTCGATTGGCTCTGTCCCAGTTATGACTTCGGCCGCCTCTAATCTCCAACCACCCGAGAAAACCGATAGACGGCGTAGTAAAATGCACTCGAGCTCTGACAGCAGGTCATAACTCCAGTCGATGAGAGCTTGCAGTGTTCGCTGCCGCGGCAGAGCCGTCCGGCTTCCGCCGGTGAGCAGCCGAAAACGATCGTCCAAACGATCCGCGATTTGTTGGGGTGAAAGCACACGAACACGGGCGGCCGCGAGTTCAATAGCCAGAGGGATTCCATCCAGTCGCTGGCAGATCTGCAAGACGGCAGGCGCAATATCAGGCGTCATGCTGAATTCAGGTTTGACTGCCTCAGCTCTGTCCACGAACAGGCGTATGGCCGCAAAATCGGCCAACCTTTGAACAGATAGATTCATGCCATCTGCAGGCAATGGTAAGGAACGTACCCTGAAGGCTCGCTCACCGGCAATTCCTAAAGCTTCGCGACTACTGGCTAATATGGTCAAAGTGGGACAGGAAGACAACAAAACGTTGGCTATGTGGGCGCAGGCATCGATAACGTGTTCACAGTTATCCAGGATCAACAAGAGTTTTTGACGACGTAGGAACTCAGCAAGCATGGTTATCAAGGGCCGGCTGGGTTGTTCTTGTAATCCTAAGACCGTAGCCAGGGCCTGGAGGACCAATTCTGGTTCGGTAACCGGTGCTAACTCCACCAACCAGGCGCCATCGGGAAAATGTTCTAATAGATCGCCAGCTACTTGTAGCGACAGCCGCGTTTTACCCGTGCCGCCTGGACCAGTCAGGGTAATGAGCCTGTGCGCACTGGTATCAGCGTATCCTTCATCCCCTGACCTGCCAGGAATCAACAGGTGTTTAATCTGTTGCATTTCTTCATCCCGTCCAATGAAGCTGGTCAGTTGGGCTGGAAGGTTATTGGGGATAGTTATACTTGATTTTAGGGGCGGGAATTCGAATGGTAGATCCGGATGGGAAAGTTGATAGATCCGTTCCGGCCGGTCAAGGCTCCGCAAGCGATGCTGGCCTAAATTTCGAAGTGAAACGCCATCGGGCAGACGATCGCGAACAAGCTCGGCTGTCACGGCCGAGAGTACAATTTGGCCGCCTGCAGCGACGGACATGATCCGGGCGGCGCGATTGACGGCCTGACCATAGTAGTCGCCCTCGCGCCATTCAGCCTGGCCTGTGTGCAGGGCCATGCGCACTTGTATTGGTTGGGTTTGGGGCCAGGGCTCGGCGATTAGAGCCATCTGCGTGGCGATGCTTGCTAATAGTGCGTCGCCGGCTGTGCTAAAAGCAGCATGGAGGCCATCGCCGGTCATCTTGACCACAAGACCATTGTTCGACTCGATGGCTTCACGTAAGATCGCATCATGACGAGCCAGGGAAAGGCCCATACTTTGTGGGTGCTGTTCCCAAAGCTGTGTGCTACCTACGATGTCGGTGAATATAAAAGTTATGGTGCCTACTGGCTGCATCAAGGGTCCTGGTTAGTTTTGGGCTAACTCTTTGTTATGATAGGGCAAAGGGCTAAAAGGGACAAAGATTTGCTTTTATATTGGGCTCGAACGATAACCCGGATTTGATAAAAATCCGTTGCTTCTGTGCAGATCTTGTTTCTCTATTCTAATTTCTGGCGAACCATCACCGGTCGGCACGGAATAAAATGCCAGAATATGTCCCTTCGGCTGATCCATGCTGACGATACTTTCCGCAACAACCAAGCCCAGTAATAAGTGTGGGGTTCCTGCACAACTGAAATATGTTCGCGCGAATCCCATCATCGTTTTTGTGAACTTTTCGGAGGATTCAATCACCAGGCTCAATAATGCTTGGTCCCGGCAAGATAAGACGAGCATCTTCGGCGAGACTCCCATCCAGCATCATAATGGGAATTCTTTCCAGTGTTTCCAAGGTGTACATGCCGATAGCGACATCATAAAGGCCGGGTGGAGCCTGTGGATCGACGTTTAACTTATAGACATCTTGTATTCTCTCACCTTGATCCCAGAAGCTCGTTGGGTACATGCCACCCTGCGGTGGATTATCTTTTTGGGCTTGCAATTTGCCTGAGGGATCGATCAAATGATTAAATACAGTATAGTCACCGGTTGGCTGGACAAGGGATTCCCAATATAGTGTCACCGTAACCGAATCACCGGCATGGATCTCAGTAGGCGTGAAGTCATAGCCTCGCAACCGTATCTCCTGACCAAATTCTGCGTTCACTTCATGAGTTATCAGCTCATCCGAGATGAGTGGCCCGACTTTATAAATCCAGGCGTAAGTCACACCATCAAAATCGATCACAAATTTGGGATCTCGGGTATTGTAGATTTCCCATAAATTGCCCCATTGATCCTCGTCCATGCCCCGGAGCATCCAATTTCTGGTGAAGACCATGTAGTCGACCTTATCATCGGTTAATGGGACCGTTTTGCCCCAAAAGTATTGGGTAAAAGATACCGGGCTATGGGTGCCCACAACCAACAGTT
>JAHEJP010000328.1:4262-5812 GCA_024638855.1 Chloroflexota bacterium | reverse complement strand
GTTGGCAATGTGACCGCCTGGCCATCGTTGCCCCAGGGATAGAGCCAGCCAGCGGGCCCCTGCGCCGCCAACACCCACTCGGCTTCGGTAGGCAGCCGTTTATCCACTTTCTGACAGTAGTTATTGGCGTCGTCCCACGATAGGTTGTGGGCGGGCAGATCGGCTTTACCTGCAGGAAATTCGTAGTCGCCAGCTATTTCCTGGTATTGGGCATTGGTTACTTCATACCGGTCAATCCAGAAGTTGTCGACATCGATCGTATCCAACGGACGGTCGGGATAGGCATCCGCCTTTATTTCGACCATGCCCTCGTATGAGGGTAGTGTCGGAGGACGCAGCAGAAAAAAGGCGATCGTGCCCAGCACTAAAAGGACCCCTGCAGCAATAGCGCCCCTTATCAGTCTTCGCCTGCTGGTAGCGGCAGCCGTTTCGGGCGTGGTTACGGCGCTCTGGTCAGACCAATCCAGGTTAGGACGCATTTTGGCGCAATCAGAAACCAATTCAGGAATACGGTCGCTTCGACCTATTTCGGCGACCAATTCCCGGGCCTTAGCTGCTTTGCCCTGGCCAGGCAGTGACTCGTAATCGACCTGCAAATCGAAGGCCAGCGTCCGGAGCTCTTCTTCGTTAAAAGTATCGTTGATCATTCGTCGCAGTTGTGCGACGTAGCTCTTTTTGGTAATCATTCTTGATCTATCCCGTTACCACACCAGTTGTGAAATCGCCCTAAATTGACATAACAGTTGGCTAGGCGCAAAGCCTGCAGCACATCGGTGATGAATTTTCGTGTATGGAAAGACGTGTGCGCCTGAGCGGAAACCGTACGGGAGAGTTGAGATCTAGCCAAGTCGCGACCAGCCTGAGCTCGGCCGTGTTATCTGCTCGCCCGCCGGCAACGGATTCTAACTGTAATCCAACCAGTTTTTACCCACAATTGCTTCAGCACTTGATCCCCGACCGGGATAATGTACCGCAAATCTGATAAAATTGTGCCTCAACCTGGTTTTCAGCCTTATTAGATGGGCTTCCTCTCCTCAGGTTATACCTCGCTTTTAACTTAGGTCAACCAACATTGTCAGACTCTGCAAGGCGCAATTAGCTGGATAACTTGAGATGGGCGGTTTTTCATCTCTAACTTAAAGCCGGGGCTCGGCCGCACCGCAGGCGGCTAACAGCAGCATGCCCACCACCAACAGGCTTGCCAATAAAGCCAGCTTCTTGATCCCAAACGCCATACCCTGATCCAGCAAGCCCACCGTTGATATTGCACTCAATAGCGCTCGCTTACTAGCGGCCGTTACTGAGCGTCTTCGAGGCATTTTGACAAATCTAACCCAGACCCAGCCTTATCTCACCCCCATTTACACTATAGGTACCCCGTCTCCCACTGTCAATATTAGGAATTAATTCACAAAACAGATTCAAGACAGGAGCGACCCCAATAAATAGATGCAAAGTAAAGCTACAATTGGATCAATCCCGATTTTAAGACACTAACCTTGCTTAATGAAGGCTATACCGAAATCAACTGCCTAGGCGGCCGTCAAGCG